>JACPFR010000023.1 GCA_016182905.1 Elusimicrobiota bacterium | reverse complement strand
GGCGAGGGCGGCGCGCGCCGGAGCCGGCGCGATCGCGGGGGCCGAGAAGCTCGAGACGAGGCCGGCGTTCGAGAGGGAGAGGACCGGGGCCGCGGAGTTCGCCTGAGCCGAGGCGCCGCCCGCCGCGGCCGCGGCGGAGCCGCCCACCGGGGCGCTGACCGCGCCGATGGAGACGACCTGGGACCAAGCCTCGGGCGCGAAGGCGCCGTGGATCAGCGCGAGAGCGAGAAAAGCGGCGGTAGCACGCATCGGCCGGGAGTTGGTTTTCATCGTAAGCCTATTATAGGAGGCGGGCCCGGGGGCGCTCATGGGCTTTCGCTCTAGGCGGGTCCGGACAAACGGCCTAGGCCCGCCTGGGCCCGAAGGAGTGTTCTTGATTTAGACGGCAACGACACCTATACTTGATGTCATGGAGACCGGGACCATCGAGACTCGCGCCGCGCGGTTCAGCGACCGCTTCGTCGCCTACCTGATCGACGCCGTCCCCTTCGCCGTCGGCGCGGCCGCGACCGTCTGGTTCCTGCTCGGCCCGCTCGCGAAAGCCCCCACCCCCGAGCTGCTGGCGCTCGTCGGGGCCGCCTGGGGGACCTTGGTCTTCGCCTATCAGCTGATCGGCAACCTGCGGGGCGCCACGCTCGGCAAGCGCCTGCTCGGCCTGCGCGTCGTCTCGCGCGACGGCGGGACGCCGGGCTTCGGGGCCAGCCTCATCCGCGCCGCGGTCTGGCTTCTCGGCACGACGGCGGGGAGCTTCGGCTTCCTCGTCGCGCTGTTCAACCGGGAGAACCGGACCCTCCACGACTACGCCTCCGGCACCGTCGTCGTCGAGGCGTACCGGAAGTCCGCGTCCGAGGGCGCGGCGCTGTTCCTCGTCGGGGCCTTCGCCGTCGTCGGCCTGTTCGGCTACCAGGTCTACGCCGGCTGGGCGCGGCCTACGCCGAGCGACCGCGCCGCCGTCGCCAAGGCCAACGAGGGCCTGGCGGTGATCGCCGAGGTGCAGGAGGCCTACAAGGCCAAGCACGGGACCTACGCGGCCTCGATCGAGCAGCTGGCCGAGGTGAGCGGCGATCCCGCGGAATTCCGGACGGCGATGGCCGCGCTGTTCCGCGCGGAGCCCTTCAAGATGGAGGCCGGGAACCGGGGCTGGCGCATTCGCGCGCAAGCGCGCGATCGTCATCATACGCCCGTCGTCCGCGAAGGACCTTAGCGCCTAGCGGGCGCGGAACTCGGCCAGGGACCACGGCCCGAACTCGCGCCAGGACGTGATCGCGCCTTTCGGCGGGACCGTCTCGAAATGCGCGCGCCGGGCCGACTTCATCGCGACGAAGGTCCGTCCCCCCCGTCTCGGCAGCGCCCGCACCTCGTCGTCGTCGCCGAAGCGCTCCGCGTTCGCCTCGTCGCGCTTCGCGTAGTGGAACTCCCCGACGAAGTAGACCATCTTGTCGACGGGACGGCCGGTGTAGAACTGCAGGCCGTGCAGGTAGCTGTCGTAGGTCCAGACCTCGTCGCCGGGACGCGCCGCGGCCTTCACGGCCAGGGACAGCTCCTTCACGCTGATCAGCGGGGAGGCGGCGGCGATGAGGGAGTAGGCGAGCAGGCCGCCGAGGACCGCGCCCAGGCCCAGCGCGAACGCGGGCCGCTTCGAGGAGGGAGCGTACGCCTGCGCGGCGCCGAGGACGAGGAGCAGCGCGGAGCCGAGCGCGACGAGTCTCCGGAGAAGGGCGGCGTCCGCGCCGATGGGCGGCAGCGACAGGTGCGGCAGGCGGAAATAGAGGAGCGCGCCGACCGCGGCGGCGGCGAGCAGGAGCGCCCCCAGTCCCCGGCACAGCCGCCAGGACCACTTCGGCGGACCGTCCTCGAGCGAGAGCGCCGCCAGGAGCGCCGCGTGCGGCAGGACCGGCAGGGCGTACGTGGCGAGCTTGGAGTTGGAGGTCGTGAAGAACGCGATGACGCCGAGCACCCACAGCGCGAGGGCCGCGGCGCGCGGGTCGGTGAACGGGCTGCGCAGCGTCTTGGCCAGACCCGACAGGAAAGGGGCCGTCCAGGGGAGCAGCCCGGCGGGCAGGACCGCGAGGTAGAACCACCACGGCGCGCCGCGCGCGTACTTCGGGGTGAGGTAGCGCTGGAAGTGCTGCTCGATGAAGAAGGTGTGGAAGAAATCGGGCCTTCTCGCCTGCACGGCGAGGAACCACGGCGCCGCCAGCGCGACGGCGAGGACGACGCCGAGGGGCGAGAGCAGCTTCAGCGCGGGGCGCCGCCACTTGGGGAAGAGGCCGATCAGCACGACGGTCCACAACACGGGGAAGAGGAAGGAGATCAGGCCTTTGCTCAGGAACGCCAGCGCCGCGGCGGCCCAGGCCGCGGGCGCCGCCCAGGACGCGTCGGCCGGCTTCTCCAGCACGCGGAGGACGAGCGCCGTCGTCCAAAGGAGGAAGACGCTGACGGGGAGGTCGAGCGTGAGGTTGTGGACGAGGAACAGCCAGAGCCCCGCCGTCGAGGCCGCCAGCGCCGCGGAGCGCCCGATGTTGGGCGAGTACAGCCACGAGCCGAGCCAGAAGACTCCCCCCGCCCCGAGCAGGGCGAGCAGCAGCATCGGCAGGCGCGCGGCCGCCTCGCCGGGGCCGAACGCCTCGATCGAGGCCGCTCCCAGCCAGTACCAGAGCGGCGGCTTCTCGACGTAGGGCATCGCGTTGAGGCTCGGCAGGACCCAGTCCCCCGAGGCCGCCATCGCGCGCGGGACCTCGGCGTAGCGGGCGTCGTCGATCTCGATCAGCGGCGATCCGAGGACGAGCAGCGGCAGCGCGAGGGCCGCGGCGAGCAGCCAGGCGGGCACGGCGGCGCCGGTCTTCATATCGCGACGACGACCTTCCCGAACTGGCCCCGGGATCCGAGCCGCGCGTGCGCGGCGGCCGCCTCGGCGAGCGGATAGACCTTGTCCACGACGGGGCGGACCTGGCCGGACTCGACGAGCGCCCAGGCCTCGCGCATCTCCGCCAGGCTCCCCAGCCGCGCGCCGATGATGCGCAGCTGCCGGCTGAACACGTAGCGCATGTCGAGCTCGACCTTCGGGCCCGACGTCGAGCCGCAAGTGACGAGGCGCCCCGAGGGCCGGAGGCATTTGAGGGCGTCCATGAACAGCGCGGGCCCGACGTGGTCGAGGACGACGTCGGCCATGGCGCCGCCGGTGAGCCGCCGGACCTCGCGCGCGAGGTCCGCGGGCGGCGCCGCCAGGACGTGCGCCGCGCCGAGGGCCTTCGCGCGCTCGACCTTCGCCGGGTCGCTCGTCGTGGCGATCACGGCCGCGCCCAGGGCCTTCGCGATCTGGATGGCGGCGGCGGAGACGCCGGCGCCCGCGCCGACGACGACGACCGTCTGGCCCGGCCGGACCTCGCCCAAGGTCTTGAGCATGCGCCACGCCGTGAGCAAAGTCAGGGGCAAGGACGCCGCGTCCTCGAACGGCATGCCCGCGGGGATGTCGAGCAGATGCGCGGCCTTGACGGCGAGGAGCTCCGCGAGACCGCCCTGCGAGCCTCCGTAGGCGCCGATGATGCCGAAGTCCGCGCAGTCGGACTCCCTCCCGTCCCTGCACGCCGGGCAGACGCCGCAGCACAGGCCCGGATGGACCGCCACGCGCCGGCCGCCGATCTCGCCGGCCACGTCCGAGCCGAGGATGTGCGGGAGCTTGACCTTCGAGCCGGGCAGCCCCTCGCGGATCCACAGGTCGAGGTGGTTGAGCGCGCAGGCGCGCACGCGCAGAAGGACCTCGCCGGGGCCGGCGACGGGATCGGGAACGGTCCCCAGCTCGAGGTTGTCGACGCCGCCGAAGGCCTTCAGGATGACCGCTCTCATGCGGTCATTCTACTAGATGACTCAGGGCTTTTTCAGCGAGCCTTGGAAGGCGGAGGAGAGCATGGCGACCATGCCGTCCTTTTGCTTGAGGGCCTCGAGCAGGCGCTGCCGCTCGCGCTCCCAGTCGGCGAAGCGGGCGACGATGCCGTCCCGCTCCTGGAGGGCGCGGGCCATGTGCTCGGACAAAGTCGCGACCTTGGCGCGCAGGTCGCTCGTCGCGGCGGCCTCCTGCGAGGCGCGGGCGTTCTCGTCCTCGACCCTGCGCTGGAGCTCGAGCATCCGCTGGTGCCAGCGCTCGTCGGCGGCGGTGCGCTCGGCGATCGCGAGGCGGACCTTTTCGGCCTCGGCGACCAGGGCGCGGGTGAGCTCGTCGCGCTCGGCGCCGAGCGACTCGGCGCGGGCGTCGCGTTCCGAAAGGGAGCGCTCCAAGTCCGCGATCCGGTTCTTGAGGGTCTCGACGTCCGCCTTCACGCCCTCGGTGCGGGCGTCCGCGGCGCGCGTCGCGGCGCGCTCGCGCTCGAGCTCGCCGGACAACGCGACGAGGCTGTCGCCCATCGTCTTCTCGATCGCGCGGCGCTCGTCGAGGACGGCGCGGAGCTGCTCGTGACGTTCCCGCATCGTCTTCAGGAGCTCGGACTTCTCGGCTTCGAGCTCGACGATGACCTCGTCCTTGGCCTTCGGCGTCGCGGTGAGGGCCTTCAGGATCCGGTCGAGGCCTTCCCGCACCGAGGCGGAGCCCGCGCCGGCCTCGCGCTGGCCGACGTTCACGGCGTCGAGGCGCTTGGCGAGCTCCGCGATCTGGTCGGAGACCGCGGTCTCCCGGTGGATCCGCTCCTTCAGGAACTCTTGGCGGATCGACTGGCCCTGCTCGAGCCACAGCTTCGAGAGCGCCGCGCGCTCGTCGACGAGGGACTGGAGGCGGTCGTCCTGCTTGCGCAGCTCGAGATCGTGATGGCGCTCCCAGTCGGAGAGGGTGCCCTGCAGCTTCGCGGCGAAATCCTCGAGCCGGCGCGAGATCTGCTCCTCTAAGCGGCGCTCGTCCTCCGGGATGCGCGAGGCGATGCCGCGCACCTCGGGGAGGAGGGCGGGCAGCTCCTTCATCTCGTCGCGCCAGCGGGCCACCTGGTCGGCGACGTCCTTGATCGCGCGGCGGAAGACGGCGAGCTCGGCCCCCAGCGCCGGCTCCGCCGCCGGGTGAACGGCGGCAGGCGGCTGGCGGGAGACGGCTTCCTTCAAGAGCTGGGCGAACGTCGCGTTCATCTCGTCGAGACGGCGCTCGAGGGCCTCGACGCGCCCGCGCGCGTGCGACTTGGCCTCCTCTCCGTCGCGCTCGGCCTTCTCGCGGCGCAGCTGGTCGGTCAGGGTCTTCAGGTGCCCTTCCACCTCGTTCTTCAAAGCCTCCTGCTGGGAGAGCAGGTTGGACGCGGCGGAGGCGCGCTCGCGCTCGGAGACGAGCTCTCGCTCCAGCAGTTCGATCCGTTTCTGAAAGAAATCCATCATCGGCGTCGGCGCGGGCACGCGCGGCGGCGGCGCGATCAGCTCCGGGCGCGGCGGAGCCGGAGGCACCGGGCGGGGCGGGACGGGCGGCTGGGGCTCGAGGGGGTCCACGCTATCTCTCCCGGTAGCGCCGCGAGATCTTCGCGGGCAGGTTGAAGCTGACGGACACGCGGTGTATCTGCGCGCCGAGCTCTCCCGTCGGGGCGAAGGCGTAGTCGAAGCTCAGGTCGGACAGCTTCACGCCGAAGCCGAAGTTCAGCATCGAGGTCATCCCGAGGGAATCGTAGGTCAGCGAGTTGAGACCGGCGCGCACCGCGCCCTGGATGTTCTTCTGGACGTCGACGGTGTACTCCATGCCGGCGGCGCCGTGGGGCAGGTTGTTGATCGGAGCGATCGCCTCGATCGTGAGGAGGAGCGGCTTGATCGGACGCACGCCGCCGCCGAAGCGCAGGCGCGTGGGGAGAGTGTCGCGCACCTGGTCGAACTTCTGGCCTACGCCGAGGTTCTGGATGGCCATCGAGATGTCGTAGGTCTGGGACGTGCCGTAGAAGCGGGAATGCACGCCGAAGTCGCCCGCGTAGGCGTTCGCGTGCGCGAGCAAGTCGGTGTGCAGGTACTTGACGGTCACGCCCATCGCGACGTCCACCTCGCTGTCCGACAGGTCGTAGATCGACTGTCCCCAGCCGAGCTCGGCGAGGTAGGAGCGCGGCTGGAACTCCCCCCGGCTCAGCCCGTTGACGTCGGTCCTCGTGATCGCGCCGACGTCGAGGTAGCGGACGCCGAAGGCGATGACCGAGCTGTCGTTGATGCGCTTGGCGGCGGACGCGGCGTTGTACGTGATCCCGGCGACGTACTGCGCGTGCAGGAAGGTGGCCGAGAAGCGCGGGACCTGCGAGAGGCCGGCGGGGTTCCAATAGAGGGACGCGGCGTCGTTCGTCGCCACGGAGTAGGCGCCGCCCATCGCGATGCCGCGCGCGCTCGTGTCGAAGAGCAGGAACTCCGAGCCCGAGGTCCCGACCGCGGCGCGGCCGAAGTCGGACGCGGCCGCGGGAAGCGCGAGCAGGAGCGCCGTGACGGCGGCGAGGATGGTCCTCACCGGATCACCGCCAGCTTGAGGATCTTCTTCGAGCCGCCGGACTCGACCATCACGAGGTAGACGCCGCTCGCGACGGACCGGCCGGAGCCGTTGGTGCCGCTCCAGGTCAGGAGGCCGGTGGAGTTGGCCTTGACGTCGAGCACCTGCTCGCCGCGCAGCGTGAAGATCCTGACGCGGGACAGGGGCGGGACGTTGTCGATGGTGACGTAGCCGTCGCGGCCCGCGTAATAAGGGTTGGGGAAGACGCGGGCGGTCTCAGCCGAGACGGAGAGCGGCACCTGTCCGACCTGGAACAGCGAGAAGTGGTTGATGCGGGCGGTCATCCGTCCGTTCGTCGTGTCGACGACCGTCTCGAGCGGGACGCAGGTATTGCTGCCCGGGTCGTAGCGCAGCAGCAGGGCGCGGCTCGTCGGGATGGTCCCGAGCTCGGCGGGCGCGTAGTCGAAGGTGAAGTAGAGGCTGCCGATCGGCTGCAGCGAGGGCGTGGGCACGATCGAGAAGGCGATGTTCGTGGCGCCGGGGCACAGGGTCGCGGCCGGCATGAAGGAGGAGACCGTGACGACCACGTCGGCCGGGAAGGCGTGGGCCGGGGCGCGCAGGGTGACCTGGCGGCCGTTGCCGAGGGAGCCGAACAAGGTCGAGTCCGCGGCGGCCAGCAGAGGCCCCTGGAGCGAGCCGACGGGGGCGCCGCCGTTGAAGGTCCGGGTCGTGACGTAGTTCGAGAACTGGGAGAGCTGCCCGTAGGGGTTGCTCGCGATGACGCGCACCGAGTAGGTGGCGCCGGTGACGAGTCCGGTGATCGTCGCTCCGCTCCCCCCGTACTTGGCCGAGAACGCGATCGCGGTGGAGACGTTGAGCGCGAAGCCGTCCGTCGAGTAGGTGACCTCGTAGGTCGCCGAGGACGAGTTGTTGTTCGTGCTCCAGCCGACCGAGATGGTGGTGGGCGTGGTCCCGAGCGTGGTCAGCTCCGACGGCGGGGCCGGCAAGGTGTACGTCGAGCCGAAGACCACCGGCGGCTCGTCGGACAGGACGCCGTCCCCGTTCTCGGCGACGATGTCGTAGCCGTACAGCGTCGACGGGATGAGCCCGCCGTAGACCTGGCTGAAGATGGCGACGACTGGGGGCGTCGTCGTCACCTTGACGATCGACCCGTCGCTCGCGAACTCGGTGAGCGTCGTCTGGTAGGGCGTCTGCAGCGGGTTGCCGTTGTTGGTCCAGTTGATCTGTAAGGTGCTCGTCGTCGGCGGACTGACGACCGGGTTGAACGGTCCGGGCGTCGCGGCGGCCGTGTAGGCCGAGGCGGACGGGGACAGGGGGCCCTCGCCGGCGCTCGTCACGGCGGAGACCCGGATCGAGTGCTCCGTGTTGGTCCCCAGGCCGATCTCGGTGAAGACGTTGGTGAGGGGCGTTCCCAGCAGGACGTTGTTGGTCGCGTTGTAGACCCTGTAGTTGGTCACCCCGCCCGGATCGTCCCAGCGCCAGTCGATCGAGATCGTCGTCAGGCCCATGACGATGGGCTGGGTCACGGGCGCGCGGGTCCGCGTCGAGACGATGGCGCTGAAGCTCGAGGGCAGCCCGATCAGGTTGAACGCCTGCACGCGGAAGTAATAGGTCGTGTTGGCGGCCAGGTTCGTGATCGTCGTGGAGGTCGCCGCGACGTTGAACAGTCTCGGAACGGGCGTCGAGACGTCGGTGACGAAGGCGTCGCTGGACTGCGTGACCTCGTAGATCGTGCCGGGGGCCGCGTTGCCGTTGTCGCCCCAGTACAGCAGGAGGTCGGAGAAGGTCACGGAGGCTATCGTCACGTTGATCGGGCAGGTGGACACCGTGTAGGTGGTCGGCCCGTTGGTGAGCGGGCCGTCGCCGCTGAGGGTGTAGCCGGCGACCATGATGGAGGTCGTCGCGCTCGGGGCGAGGCCGGTCTGGACGAAGGTCGGCGCGCCCGTGGCGGGGATCGAGGTGATGAACACGCCGGTCGTGGCGTTGTAGACGTTGTAGCCGTCCACGCCGGCGATGAGGTTCCAGGTCCAAGTCATCGAGGAGGTGCCCGCGGCGGTGCCGGCGAGGTTCGCCGGCGCCGCGGTGGGCTTCGCGGGCCCGACCTGGATCATCGTGCCGTTGGAGTAGATGTCGTTGGCGCCCATGCGCAGCGTGTACCAGCCGTAGGGCAGGCCGGCCGACGTGGCCGGGAGTGCTACGGTCAGCGAGGTGTCGAGCGTGGCGCCGTTGGCCGGGTTGATGAAGATCTGCGTGGTCAGGTCGACGGTGAAGCCGCCGTTGGACTGGGAGGCCGCGCCGCCGGAGCCGTCGACCTGGGACAGGACCATGTGCGGGAAGCTGAACGCGGAGTTGGCCGAGGCGGCGCCGCCGCCGGAGGCCTCGGTCCCCCCCCTGAAGCGGGTGCCGGTCACGGTCATGTTCTGGCCCGGAAGGAACACGGTCGTGGAGACCGCGCCCAGGAACGTCCCGGAGATCGTCGACTGGCGGAAGCTCGGAGGGGCGTCCTTGGAGAAGCCGTCGGGCGTATGGGTGAAGTACCCGGCCTCGGCCGAGTTGTACAGCGCGACGCCGGCTCC
The DNA here is from genome assembly GCA_016182905.1 of Elusimicrobiota bacterium. NCBI lineage: Bacteria > Pseudomonadati > Elusimicrobiota > Elusimicrobiota bacterium. The sequence goes on along the minus strand of JACPFR010000023.1, from coordinate 21,485 downwards.
GCCGATGACGCCGTCGCTGCCGCCGATGCCGTACATCTTGTTGTTCAGCGCCAGCGTCATCGTATGGAAGGCGCGCGCGCCGCCGGCGAAGGCGACGCCGCTGACGCCGCCGCCGGTCACCCACGTGCTCGCGTTGACGTGGTAGTTCTCGATCGAGACCGGGACGTTGCCGAAGCGCTGCGACCCGCCGCTGATCATGACGTTCCCGTTGGGCAGGAAGGTCGCCGTGTGGTTGAACCGGGGCTGCAGCAAGGGCAGCGGGTCGGTGGACGTCCAGGCGTTGCCGGCGGGGTCGTAGATGAAGGAGCGGTTGGCCTCGCCGAGCCCGTCGTTGCCGCCCGCGACGAGGACGCGCCCGTCGAAGAGCAAGGTCGCGGTGTGAGAGCGCAGGGCGAACGGCCCGCCGGGCGTGCCGTTGCCGATCGCCGCCACGCTGGCGCAGTCCCAGGTGTTCAGAGCCGGGTCGTAGCGCGCGACCGTGCTCAGCGGGCCGCTCGAGTTGACGCCGCCGATGAGGAGGATGCGTCCGTCCCGGAGCTGGACCGTCGCGTGGATCGCGCGCTCGCAGCCGCCGGGCATGGTCGCGGCCGGGACCCAGCGGCTCTGCGTCGAGATGAATATCTCGGAGTTCCCCGTGATCACGTCTCCCGGGCCGAACCCGCCGGCGACGAAGACCTTCCCGTCGGGCAGCATGATCGCGCTGTGGTTGCTGCGCGAGCTGATCATCGGGGTCGTCTCGATGAAGCGCTTCGTGTCGGGATAGTAGATCTCGGCCGTGTTCGTGGAGCCCGTGCTCGCCGCGTTCGTCGTGAAGCCGCCGGCGATCAGGACGCGGCCGTTGGGCAGCAAGGTCGCCGTGTGCAGGTCGCGGACGTAGCGCATCTCCCCGTTGACGGGCGAGAAGAGCTCCGTGGCGGGAGTGAAGAGCTCGGCGTGGCTGAGGATGCTGGGGCCGTTCGTGCCGCCGGCGATCAGGATGTCGCCGTCCGGCAGCAAGGTCGAGGTGTGGAAAGCCCGTTTTTGCGCCGCGAGGCCGGTCGTCGCCGCGAAGTTCTTCTCGGAGGTGACGAGGGGCATGTCCAGCGAGATGTTCGAGACCTGCGTGGCGCAGGTCACGCCGCTGCAGGCGCGTCCGCCGAAGAACAGCTGGTCGTTGTTCGGAAGCAAGGTCGCGGTATGGCCGTAGCGGTTGTCGGCCGTGGAGCTGCCCCCCACCGGCGAGAGAAGCCAGGAGTTCGTCTTGGGATTGTAGGTCTCGGTGTCCGCGAAGACGAACTTGCGGATGACGACGGTGGCGACGTCGACGTTGAAGGTCAGGCCTTCCAGGTTGGCGCCGTTCATCGTGTAGGCGAAGTTCGCCGTCGCGGTCAGGCTCATGTCGGCGCCGGCCTTCGGGATGGACTGGCCGGAGGCGAAGCTCTGCGGGACGGTGCCGGTGAACTCGATATCGCCCGCGAGCGAGCTGAAGGTCATCGGGAGCACGAGCTCGGCGTTCCCCGAGGCGTCCAAGGTGACGGCGGTCGCCGGGACGGCGCCGCTGCCGCCGGTGAGGGTCGCCGTGAAGGAGCTAGGCTGAACGAGGACGGCCTCGGTCAAAGTGAGCGTGCCGCTGAGGATCGAGCGGCCGATGAACGCGTTGTCCACGGAGATCTTCACGGTCGCCTGGAAGCTCGAGCCGCCCGTGATGGTCGCGTTATTGTTCGAGTCGTCGATCGTGGCCGAGAAGTTCAAGGTGCCGCCGGTCACCTTCCCGTCGCCGCCGAGCGCGACGCCGACGCGCGGATAGTACACGACCTGGCCCTGCAGCTGAGAGACGGCGGCCTGCGGCAAGGACCTCTGGATATTGCCGCAGTTGCCGACGATGTTGCCCACGCTGAAGGGCTCGCGGCAGCCGACCGAGTAGCCGGCGAGGTTGATCCTCGCGCCGACAAAGGGGTTCGTCTCGCTGGCCGGGAGGAAGCGGATCGCGCCCCACGAGGGCATGACCGACGGCGACGACAGCCACACCTCGCCGTTGGAGATCATCCCGACCACGGGCTTGTTGAGGAGGAAGTCGAGGTCGATCAGGCCCGAGCTGCCGGCATTGATGGTCGCCGTCGGGACCACCACGCCGCCCGTCATGTCCGTCACGAGCGTGCTGCCGGCCCCGAAAACGTTCTGGCCCAGGCTGAGGGCCGATCCCGAGATGTAGGTCGTCGTTATATTGCCCAGGCCGCCGAGGACGGTGACCGTGCCGTCGGCGGAGAGCAGGGACGCGTGCGACTGGCGGCGCGAGCTCATCGTCGCCGCCGGGGTCACGCTGTTCGAGATCGGGTCGTAGATCTCGGCGCTCTCCGTGATGCCCTTGTTGGCCAGGACGTCGCGCTGATTGTAGCCGCCGACGACGAGGGCCTTTCCGTCGCCCATCAAGGTGGCGGTGTGATACGCGCGGGCCTCGATCATCGGCGAGGCGGACTGGAAGGAGCCGCTGCCCGGATCGAAGCGCTCGGTGGTCACCAGGTAGCCCCCCGTCGCCGTAATCAGGGGGTTGCGGCCTCCGGCGAACCAGACCTTGCCGTCCTTGAGCAGGGTGGCGGTGTGGTTGTAGCGCGCCTGGAGGAGGTTCGGCGCGGCGGTGAAGCTCCCGTTCGTGCAGCTCGTCGGGGTGTAGTATTCGCAGCTCTGGATCGCGTTGCCGACGATGTCCGTGTTGGTGTTCTGACCGCCGCAGATCAGGACCCGGCCGTCGTTGAGCAAGGTCGCGGTGTGGTTGAAGCGGGCGGTGAGCAAGGTCGTCTGAGCGCCCACCGGAGCGGCCCAGGAGCTCGTGGCCGGGTTGTAGATCAGCGCGCTGTTCGAGGGGACGGGCACGGCCGCGTCGTTCGCCGCGGTGTTGCCGCCGGTCGCGAGCACGCAGCCGTTGCTCATCAAAGTCGCGGTGTGCGAGGCGCGCGCGACGCCCATGCCGCCCGTGCCGACGACGACCCGGCCGATCGTGGCCGCGTAGAGCTCGGCGGTGGCGAGCGTGGTTCCGGCCTCGTTGACGCCGCCGGCGAGGAGCACGTCGCCGGTCGTCAGGAGGGTCGCCGTGTGGGCCGTGCGCCGGTCGGCGGCCGCGGAAACGGCCGGGAGCGCGGCCAAGAGGAGGGCCGCTGCCAGTGCAGTCGAGAGGCGTCGCATCGTGAGGCCGGTCATCAAGGTTGCGCCAAGCCGCGTGTGACCGCGGCCCGCGTTGGTCAGAGTGTAACCATGGCCTGTTACGAAATCAATACAGAAGCCTTTACCCGATCGCAACTAAAGTCACAAGGCAGGGCAGCCGGCCTATTAAGGTATGGTCAGGAGGGATGCGCCTTTGTCCGAGTGCGGGTTCTCGGGGTCCAGCTGTTTCTTCTTGTCCACCGAGAAGAAATAGCGGTAGGTGCCGGGGTTCAGGTACAGCGTGACGGTCCACGTGCCGTCGCCTTCGCGGCTCATGTCCTTGCGTCCCCCCCGGACGATGAAGGCGCCGACGAGTTCGACGCTCTTCGCTTTCGGCGCGAGGATCTTGAACTCGGTGCGCAGCGCCTTGACCTTGCCGTCCGCGGCGGCCGGAGCCGGCGCCGCGGAGGCGGCCGCGGGCTTGGGAGCGGGGGACTTCCCGCCCGCGTCGGCGGGCTTCGGGGTCTCGCGGTGCTTCGGCGCCTCGGCGAGCATCGAGGGCTTCGGCGGGCGCGGAGCGTCCGCGGACGGCTTGGCCGCGGCGACGGGCGCGGGCTTCGCCGGCTCGGGGGCCTTGACGGGCTCCGGCGCGGGCGCGGGAGCCGTCGAGGCGACCGGCGCCTCGGCGGCCTTGACGGGACGCTTGCGCGGGGCCGGGACCGGGGCGGCGACGGGCGCTTGCCAGTACTGGTACACCTTCGCGGCGACGGCGCCGGCGAACACGATCACGAACACCGAGTCGAGGACGAGCAGGAAGGCCCAGAGCTTGTGGGAGCCGCGCGGCGCGGGCGCGGACTCCGGGGTTTGGGGCGCGGGCGCGGGCGCGGGCTCGTCCTGGGGGTCCTTGTTTTTGCCGAGGCCGAAGAGATCGATCATGGAGTGTCCGCTCCGATTCTAGCGTGGTTCGAAGCCCGCGTCAACGCATTAACGGTAGCGCTCGATGATGGCGTCCCAGAGCCCCTGGCTGCGGAGGATGATCTCCACGAGCTCCCGGAACGCGCCGTCTCCGCCGCTCGCCTTGGTGACGAAGTGCGCGGCGGCCTTCACCTCGGGGCGGGCGTTGGCCGGCGCGACCGCGAGGCCGACGCGGGACATGACGGCGAGGTCGGGGATGTCGTCTCCGACGTAGACCACCTGGTCCTTGGTCAGCTTCTCGGCGGCCATGATCTCGGCGAGGACGGCCGCCTTGTCGAGCCGGTGCTGGTAGATGTGCTTCACCTTGAGCAGGCGCAGGCGCGCGTCGGTGCCTTTCGACACCCGGCCGCTGATCACGCCCGTGATCAGCCCCGATTCCGTCAGCCACGCCATCGCGATCGAGTCCTGGGCGTGGATGCCCTTGAACTCGACGAGCTCTCCGGCGGTGTCGACGAAATGGTAGATCGTCCCTCCCGTCAGCACGCCGTCGACGTCGGTCAGCACGATGCGGGCCCGCGCGGTCCGCGCCCGCAGGGCCTTGGGAGAGAGCTTGCTCACCGCGCGGCCGCCGCGGCGTCGGACAGGGCGTTCGACAGGGCGCGCAGCCCCTCGGTCGCGTTGGTCCCGAGGTCGAGGCGCAGCAGGCGCCTTCCCGCCGACAGCATCGCGGCGGCGTCGCCCTTCGCCTGGGCGCGGCACAGCTCGCCGAACGAGAAGGGCTTGCCCGGGACGGCCAAGGTCCCCTTCCCGGCGTCTCCGAGGACCAGGAAGACGCCCTTGGCGGGGCCGCCCTTGTGGAGCTGTCCCGTCGAGTGCAGATAGCGGGGGCCCCAGGAAACGGTGACGGGCGCGGTCGCGCGCGCGCTCGCGCGCAGCCGGATCTCCTCGATCAGGCGCCGGCTCTCGTCGGTCTCGGCGAGGAACGCCAGCACCGCCACGTAATCCCCGGCCTTGACGCGCGACAGGTGCGCGCCGAGGACCTCCCGCAGGGGCCGGTCCTGGCCCGCGTCGGCCTTCAGCGCCGAGACGAGGCCGGCGTCCGCGAAGGCGGCCAGGCCGCCCGCCCGCAGGCTCGCTTTCTCGGGAACGGCGTCGTTGAGACCGTTGAGGACCTCCCTGGCCTTGTCCTTCGCCGCCTGCACGTCGGGCTGGTCGAACGGGTTCACCTTGAGCAGGAAGCCCGCGGCCGCGGTGGCGACCTCCCACAGGAGGAATTGCGCGCCGAGGTCGAGGCTGTCGTTCATCTCGAGCCGCATGATCGGATGCCCGGCCTGCTCGAGCGCCGCCAGCTTCGCGTCGACGGCGGGCTCGGGCCGGTCCTTCAGCGCCAGGCGCACGAAGGCGCGGTCGCGGCCGTAGGCCGCGGGCGCGCCCAGGGGCTCGCCGGCCACCGGGAGGACGCCGCGCCCTTCCTTGCCGGTCGACTCCGCCACGAGCTGCTCGATCCAGAGGCCGAGGGATTCGAGCGACGGGGGCAGGACGAGGGTCAGCTTGTCGCGGCCGTCCTGCGCGTGCCGGCCGATGAACGCGCCGAGGCGCAGGGCGGCGTTGGCCCGCGTCGGCGTCTGAGGCGAGAACGTCCCGGCGGCCTGGCGCGCGCGGGAGAGCAGCTCCCCCGCGTCGATCCCGGCCAGGGCGGCCGGCACCAGCCCGAACAAGGTCAGCGCCGAGAAGCGGCCGCCGACGTCGGACGGGTTCAGGAAGGTCTTGCGGAAGCCGCGCTCGCGCGACATCTTGTCGAGCGAGGTCCCGGTGTCGGTGATCGCGACGAACTGCCGGCCGGGCTTGGCGCCGGGGCGGCGCGCGCACAGGTCCCAGAAGTAGTCGAAGAAGGCGTTCGGCTCGACGGTGCCGCCGGACTTGCTCGCGACGATGAACAGGGTCTTGTCGAGGTCGAGGCGCTTTTCGAGGGCGGCGACGGCGTCGGGGTGCGTCGAGTCGAGGGTCAGCAGCTCGAGGCGGCCCGGGGCGGAGCCGAACACGGCGCGCAGCACCTCCACGCACAGGCTCGAGCCGCCCATGCCGAGCACGACGGCCTGGCGGAAGCCCTCGGCCGCGGCGCCTTCGGCCAGCGCCTTGGCGGGAGACAGCGCCGCGCCGGAGACGATCGGCGCGTCGAGCCAGCCCAGCGAGTGGCGGATCAGCTTCTGATGCTCCTTGTCGTCCTTCCAGAGCGTCGGGTCCTTGGCCCACAGGCGCTCGGAGAAGCGCGCGGCCTCGAGCTCGGCCAGGCCCGCGTCGACGGCGGCGAACTCCGCCTCGAGCAGCGCGCGCTTGGCCGTCAGCTTGCCCATCAAGGTCTCGAAGGATTTCGAGAAGGACGCGAGGCCTTCCTCCTCGAGCTTCACCATGACCGCTTCTCGGTCCACGCCGAAGCGGGGCAGGGCGTTCCACTGCTCGCCGGCCTGGATGGTGTTCTCCTCGATGCTGAAGCGTCCGGCGCCGTGAGCGCGGTACGCGTCGACGGTCGCGGGCGGCATCGTGTTCACCGTGTCGGGCCCGATGAGCTCCTCGACGTACAATGTATCGCGGTAGACGGGGTTCTTGGTGCCGGTGGACGCCCACAGCAGGCGTTGGGGCAGGGCTCCCTTGGCCTTGAGCGCGTTGAACCTCGCGGAGGAAAAGACCTTCTTGCCGTGCTGATAGGCGAGCTTCGCGTTCGCTATCGCGGCCTTCCCGAGCAGCGCCTTCGCCTCGGGTTCCGGTCGTTTTTCAAGTATCGCGTCGATGGCGCTGTCCACGCGGCTGACGAAGAAGCTCGCGACGGAGGCGACCTTCGACAGGTCCTTGCCGGCGGCGGCGCGGCGCTCGAGGCCCTTGAGGTAGGCCTCGGCGACGGCGGCGTAGCGCTCGAGCGAGAACAGGAGCGTGACGTTGATCGAGACGCCCTCGGCGGTCAGGTCCTCGAACGCCTGGAGGCCCTCGACCGTCCCGGGCACCTTGACCATCAGGTTGGGGCGGTTGACGGCGGCCCAGAGGCGGAGGCCTTCGGAGACGGTCCCGGCGGCGTCGCGGGCGAGCGAAGGCGCGACCTCGAGGCTCACGAAGCCGTCGCCGGCCTTGGTCTCCTCGTACAGCGGGCGGAACAGGTCGCAGGCCGCCTGGATGTCGGCGACGGCGAGCTTCTCGAACAGCCCGGTCGGGGTCTCGCCGGGCTTGGCGTGGGCGCGGATGGCGTCGTCGTAGTCCGACGAGCCGCCGATCGCCTTCTCGAAGATGGTCGGGTTCGAGGTGACGCCGCGCACGCCGTCCTCCTCGATGAGGCGCTTGAGCTCGCCGGAGGAGATGAGCGAGCGGGACACGTAGTCGTACCAGACGGACACGCCGAAGCGGTGCAGATCGCGGAGAGGGTTTTTGTGGGTCATTTGTCGGCTCCCATTTTTGAATATGTCCGCTCGATGGCGGTGACTTTGTCCTTGCGGCGCTGATGGCGGTCGAGCCCGGAGAACCTCGCGTTCAGGAAGGCGCCCAGCACCTCGTAGGCGAGCTCCTGGCCGATGATGCGCCCCCCGAGGCAGAGCACGTTCATGTCGTCGTCCTCGACGCCCTGCCGCGCGGAGAAGGTGTCGTGGCACATGCAGCTGCGCACCCCGGGAACCTTGTTCGCCGCGATCGTGGCGCCGACTCCGGAGCCGCACACGATGACGCCGCGCTCGGCCTTGCCCGCCGCGACGGCCTCGGAGACGGCGCGCGCGTAGTCGGGGTAGTCGGCCGGGACGGCGTCGGTGTCGACGCCGAGGTTCAGGACCTGGTGGCCCTTCTTCTCGAGCCAGGCGTGGAGGAGCTTCTTGAGAGGGTAGCCGGCGTGGTCGCAGCCGAGGGCGATGTTCATCCGTTTATTCTATAAAAAACGAATGAACCACAAAGACACGAGGAATCCTGGTGTCTTTGTGCCTTTGTGGTTTTGCCGTTCTCTTAAAGGCCGGCGGCGGCTTGCTCGGCGGGGACGCGGGGCGCGACGAGGACGACGCGGCCGAGGCGGCGGAGCACGGCCTTGCGCAGGGCCTCGTTCTTGAACAGGCTGCCGTGGAGCGCGAGCGGGATCGGGCGGGGCAGGACGAGCCCGTTCACCGCGTCGGCGGCGAGCGCCGCGAGATGGCCGGCGGCGTCCTCGCGCAGGCGGCGGGCGCGGGCGGAGCGGGCGCGCAGGACCTTGGGCGCGAGCGCGGCGGTCGCGCGCACGGGGTCCGCGGCGTGCGCGAGATCGAGCGGAGCGGGCAGGCGGAGCTCCCGCCGGAGCGCCTCGTCGCGCGAGGCCGTCTTCCCGAGCCAGAAGCCGGAGCCCTCGTCGCCCATGAGCGGTCCGAGCCCCCCCGCCCGGCGGGACTTCCCGTCCGCGCCGCGCGCGAAGGCGATCGAGCCCGTGCTCGCGACGAGCAGGACCCCGGGGCCGGCGGCGAAAGCCGCCGCATGGGCGATGTCGAAATCGGGCACCACCCGGACGCGCTCCGCGAGAGGCTCGAGCAGCCGCGTCAGCGCGGCCTGGCCTTCCTTGCCGCCGAGGCGGGTCCCGCCGAGGGTGAGCTCGTCGACGCGGCGAACGCCGCGGCGCTTCAATATCCGCCGCAGCGCGGCGGGCGCGTCGCGCCAGGCGGTGGCGTGCGTCCTCTCGGTCCAGAGCGCGCGGCCTCCGTCGGCGAGGCAGGCCCTCAGCCAGGTCGCGCCGAGGTCGACGCCGAGGCGCGCGGTCATTGCGCCGGCTTGTAGAGCGGGCGCTGCTCTTCCTCGGCGAGCAGGTCCATCAAGCTGATCTGGAGCGCGCGGCTCCAGGCGAGGGCGCTCTCGCGCACCTCGAGCGATTTGCGCGGGTCCATCATGTCGCGGATCGCGCTCTGCACGACGTTGCGGCGGGCCTGAGGGCTGTCGTCGAGGCGCACGCGGACCGTCGGCTTCTGCCCGGGCAGGGCCGGCAGCACCTTTGCCTCGAGCGTGCCCATCGAGGTGATCTTGCCGGGCTTGATCTCGTACGCGTGCTGGCGCAGGAGGTCGCGCGGGAAGGGGAGCATGTACGAGCGCCCCTCGATGACGACGGTCATGACGGGCTTGTAGAACCCGAACATCGAGCGCGTCGGCGCGATGCGGTAGATCCCGGGTTCGATCAGGAAGAGATAGTTCTCCCCGCTGGTGAGCGGCAGGCGGTACACCTCGGCTTGGCGGCCGCCCTCGCTCTCGAAGTTGACCGTGATCCGCCCGTTGCGCGTCTCCCCGGACGGGAGGATGGTCCTGCAGCCGACGAGGATCGCGGAGATCGCCTGCTCGGGCGGGGCGTTGCGCTCCGGCACCGTGCCGCGGCAGGCGGCGGAGGCCAGAACGGCGAAGGCGAGCAGCAGGCGGCGCATCGTCATGGAGGATAGCCCTTCTATGTTAAGGAAACAAGTTCGGTCTAATAGTCGAGGTTCCCGATCTCGACGCCCCGGAAGTAGGCCCTGACGATCGTCTCGTAGCTCTGGCCCGCCTCGGCCCGTCCCATCGCGCCGGATTGGCACAGGCCGACCGCGTGGCCCCAGCCGCCGCCTCGGAAGACGAAGGTCTCGGGCGTCAGGATCTTTCCCTCCTTCCGGTACTCCGTGTCCAGCACGAACAGGGTGCTGCGCAGGGAGCCGACGCCGAGCAGGCTGCGGATGTCCATCTCGTCGCTGAGCCTCTTGTTCCTCTTCGAGCCGACGATCAAGAGGCTCTCGACGTGTCCCGAGCGGACGCGCCGGAGCACGCGCAGACCCTTCAGCTTCCCGATCTTGAACTTCCGGTTCAGCTTCTCCTCGAGGGCCTTCGCCGGGATCGCCCGGGTCCAACGCGCGTGCGCCGGGTGCACGTAGCCCGACGGGCGGTCGAAGCCTTTCGGCCAGTCCGACAGGAAGAGGCGCAGCTCGAGGGGCGTCGCCGGCGGATCCTGATACTCGGCCGAGTCGTCGACGCTGGACCAGTACGGCACGTCGCCCCAGCCGATGTCTCTGCCGCTCTGCGTGCGGCCGCCGCAATGCGAGGAGTAGATCACGTGCGCGGGCCGCCCCTGGTAGACGGCGACGCGGCCGCGCGTGTCGACGACGACGGAGCGCGTGCGCTCGGTCTCGGCGCGGCGCCCGCCGTACACCTGGCAATGCTGCTCGTCGCACAGGTCGTAGCCCTCCTTGCGGTGGCGCCTGGTGACGGTCTTGATGAACAGGGCGTGGGTGCGGGCGACGACGGCCTGGGCCTTGAGGGCCTCGAACGGCGCGCGCTGGGGCATCTCGGCGGAGACCACGCCGTGGGTGTAGTCCTCGAGGCCGATGATGTTCACGACCCGGATGGTCCGGCGTCCGCCGAACAGCGCCAGCTCGAGGTCCCCCCGGAACGCGCGCGGCGAGTGCTCGGGGTCGTCCTCGAGGGTCAGCGCGGACGTCGCGGGCTCCAGCGGCTTGAGCAGGGCGGCGTCTCCCGGCACGGCGGCGACCCGCCCGTCCGCGGAGTGGAATTCCAGGCGCGAGCGGCCCTTCTTCTTCTTCGACGTCTTCGCCGGGATCAGCCGCAGGGTCCAGGACTCGCCCGCCTCGGCGGCGAGCAGGACCCGGCCGGTCTTCGGGTCGACGGCCTTCCACGGGCCGTTCCCGCGCACGGTCGCCGAGCGGCGCGGCCGCGGCCGCCCCATCTGGGTCGAGGAGACGCCGATGCGGACCACCGGCACCTTGCCGTCCCAGGGCTCGGTCTCGTGCACCGGCGCCGCCTCCGGCGCGGGGGCGGGGCCGAGCGCCGGCGCCGGCGATCCCTCGGAGCGCGGGAGCAGCGGGCGGACCTTCTCGAGCATGGCGCGCGCCAGCTTGGAGCCGGGGTCGGCCTCGACGAGCCTCTGGAGGTGCCGCCAGGCGTCCTTGTACCGGCGCAGCTTCAGGTAGCTGCGCGACAGGACGGCGCGCCCCTCGTAGAAGTAGCTGTCGGCCCCGACGGCGCGCTTGAAGGCCTCGGCCGCGGACTCCTCGTCGCCGATCTTCTCGTACGCCATGCCGAGGTAATAGTCGGCGAGCGAATGGGCGGGCGAGGCCTTGCTCATCAGCGCGATCGCCTCGCGCGGCCTGCCCAGCGCCAGCTTCGCGCGCCCGGCGCCGAGCAGCGCGAGCGAGGAGACCGGGTCCGAGGCGAGCGCGCGGGCGAACTCGGCGTCGGCGGCCTCCGGCTGGGCCGCCCGCAGCAGCGCCCAGCCCAGCGCCGCCCGGGTGTCGGGCCGGTCGTGGATCGAGACCGCGCGGCGCTGCCAGGCCGCCGCCTTATCGGGGCGCCCGGCCTCGGCCCAGGCGATCGCGCCGTCGGCCCACACCCGCCAGTCCGCGGACGAGGCCTTCACCGAGGCCTCGAAGGCCTCGGCCGACTTCAGCGTGTCGGCCGTGAAATAGAGCGAGCGCGCCTTCTCGGAGAGCGGGTTCTTGAGCGGCGGCGGGACGACGGCGCCCGGCGCGGGCGAGATCGCGTAGCCCGGAGCCGGGGAGATCGACGCGGCCGGCGCCGACGAGACGGCGGCGGCCGGCGCCGCGAACGGCGCGTCCTCGGGCGCCTGGGCCGCCGCGAGCCCCGCGCATAAGGCGACGGCCCAGATGGCTCCGCTCACTTCAGGACGAGGGTCTCCAGGAGGATGAGGACCAGGCCGATGATGGAGCCGCCGGCGATGGCGCCGGCGCAGACCGTCTCCTGGTTGTCGACGAACGCGCGGTAGCCCGCCGACTTCTTGTCGGTCAGGTATCTCCCCGCCGCCCAGAAGATCAGCGCGCCCATCGCCATCGACAGCGAGTCGCTGAACTTGAGCACGAAGGCCAGGCCCAGGCCGACGCCGGACACCGGGAACTTCCCCTTGCTGCGCTGGTTCAGGACCTCGATGACCAGGCCGATTAGGGCGCCGACGCCGATCGCGGCGCGCGCCGAGGGATGCAGGAAGCTCAGTCCCTTGGTGAGCACCTCGGCCACGGCCTTCCAGATCTGCGCGCCCGGCATCGGCAGCCGGTCGGACATCAGCACCGTGAGGTCGTTGTTCATGATGGCGTAGAACACGGGCACGGCCACGAACGCCCCGGCGAGTATGCCGAGCGTGTGGCCCAGCGCCTGATGCCGCGGCTTGCCGCCCAGCATGTAGCCGGGCTTGATGTCCATCAGCAGGTTGGCCGCGCTCGAGGCGACCTCGCCCGTGATGCCGGCGGTCATGATGTTCGTCTGGATGTTCCCGGGCGCCAGCACGCTGTACGTCAGCTGGGTCAGCTTGCCCAGCGCCCCGGTCGGCGTGATCGAGGTCAGTCCCGTGGCGTTGACGGCGATGAGGGTGAAGACGAAGACCATCGGGATCGCGATCAGGCCCAGCCACCAATGGATGCCGAAGAAGATGTGGCCCATCCAGACCGTGAGCAGGCCCACGACCGGGATGCCGACCGCGAACAGCCACATCGGCAGCTCGATGTCCTTGAGGACGTCCTCTTCGCCGGCCTTCTTCTTGCCGAACATGCCCTGGAACGACTGCAGGATGACCTTCGGCTTCGACAGGAACGAGTAGATCGACGAGGTCGTCATCAGCGCCACGCCGCCCCACAGCGCCCACATCGTGATGTTCTTGAAGCCGGTGCCGGCGATGATGCCCTTGCTGATCAGGTACGGCGCGAGGATCAGGTAGTTGACGACGGCCCCGATCATCAGCGACGCCGCGGTCTTGGTGCCCATCAGGCCGCCGGCCGCGACCATGACGATCGACGTGTCGAACTGGACGGTCAGCTCCTTGAGCGGCGTGCCCATGATGCGCGGCGTGAACCACTTGTAGACGACGTCGTCCCAGTGGGCGGGAAGGGCGGCCCACTTCAGCTTGAGCGCCTCCATCACGGGCTCGTTGCACAGCGTCTCGATCGTCGCCGAGACGGCCGCGCCGTAGCCCAGGAGCTTGGCCTTGAACAGGCCCTCCTCGCCCTCGCCGGTGTGCAGGTTGTCCATGACGATGCCGGCGGCGTAGCCCTCGGGGAAGGGCAACTGCTCGTCGTTGATGAAGCGCTTCTTGAGCGGGAAGGCGAAGAGCACCCCGAGGATCCCGAGCAGGATGATCCACACCATCGTGTGCTGCCAGGGGATGATCCGGCCGGTGACCGCCATGTAGGCCGCCAGCGAGGAGATCAGCGGCGCCGTCATGTAGCCGGCGCTGGTGGCGATCGACTGCATCGCGTTGTTCTCGAGCACCGTCATCTCGTTTCCGAGCTTGAGCTTGGAGATCACCTTGAAGATCGCGAAGGACAGGATCACCGAGGTGATGCCGACGCCGAGCGTCCAGCCGGTGCGGATGCCGACGTAGAGGTTGGTGAGGCTGAGCACGCCGCCGAGCAGCATGCCGGTCAGGCCCGAGCGGAGGTTGAGCTGGGGCATGTCCCCTTTATAAACGTTCTTCAGCCACCAGCGATCCTTGTCCGCCAGCGACATGTCGTGGATCTGCTCCGGCGTCAACTCTGTGATGGCCATTCTCTCGCGTCCTCCGTTCCGACGGGTGCGAAGAGTTTACATCAAACCGAATCGATAATTCGTTCTCGATTCCGTCGCGCGGGGAGAATGAGTGTTTCCGGAAACAGTCGTTTTGGGCGGGAATCGAACTTGCTTTGGAAGGTTTATAAAAGAATGAGCGAAGCGAGCGGGTGATGGGAATCGAACCCACGTCTAAAGCTTGGGAAGCTCTCGTTCTACCATTGAACTACACCCGCGAAAACGATTGTTTTACAACGACTATTCGCTGAAATCCGCGCTCCCAAAAAATGATTTTCGCGGATTTATTGTCGACTTTTCTGTCGAGTTTTCCAAAAAACGGCTGAAAGATCGGCCCGGAATCGCGGCGCGGAAAGCTCATGGGGATGCGCAACGGAACCGGTGAACGATTATAGCACCAGCGCCGCGGCCGGGTCCAGGGGCAGTTTCGTGGCCGATCAGAGCCGCTCCAGTTCCTGCGTCAAGATCTGCCGCAACTGCTTGATGACGGCCCACTGGCTGCGGGGCAGGAATTCTTTGAGCTCGCGCTCGACCTCTCTCGCATTGAGAGCGGCGGCTTCCCTCAGTAGATTTTTCTTGGCCGCAACGATCCTCTTGATTCCAAAACGTCCCCTGATCAAGTAGTAGAGATCGTAGAAGTCGCGGGGCTCCTTGCGCCGGAGCAGGGCCTCGATCTTCTCGTAGACCATCTCGTCGGTCGCGAGCGCGGTCACCGAGTAGGGCGGCCACAGCGGCGTCGTCACGAGCATCGTCTCATGCGGCGCCGACTTGCCGCCCGCGCGCAGGGACACGTTCCATTCGATCCTCACCGGCCAATCGTGGATTTTAGTCTCCATGAGCGCGAACCAGCCGCCCGAGGTCTCGTTCGACTCGAGCATCTTGAAGTCCAAGCCCGCGAGGCCCGCCTGCTTGGCCGCTTCCTTGATCCACTCTCCGATGTGGAACGGCTTGACCCAAGCCGTGAAGTCGAGGTCCTCGGAGAACCGAGGACTGGCGTGCAGGAGACGAAGAGCCGTCCCCCCCTTGAAGGCGAGCTTGGCTTCGGGGCCCTTGAGCTGGAACAGGACGGACAGGAGCACGTGCTGGACGTACTCCCGCGCCACGTTCAGCTCCTGCGTCTGCCAGCTAGCGCTGAGTTCCGTTATCTGCGATCTTGAGATCATTCTTGAACCACTCCATGAGCCCAGGGTGCTTGAAATCCGCTAGGCATCGCAGGAGGTCGCGGCGATCGACCTCCTTCAGGCGCAAGCGGCTGTTGAGCCGTGTTTTCTTCAAATAGGAGAAGTAGAGGTAGTCGGCGAGAGCTTTGGGCTTCTCGGCGAGCAGCACGGATTGTCCCTCCACTTCGATCGCACGGTATCCGGAGAACGCGCATCGCTTGATCGTGCGGAAGCTGTAGCTGGTTCCCGCCACGTCGAATTCGCGCGTGCTCTTGGTCGTGACCGAGGTGACTGAGTAGACCGTTTCCGGGATGACGCCGTGGTAGGATAGCGCCGATTCGAGGGATATGTAGGAGGGCTGATAGAGCCGGTTCGCCAGCGACCATTTGGCGGGTGGCCGGCTAGCGACCGCGTATAGCCCGCGCTTGAGGCGCTGCAGGAGGCCGCGCTTCGTGTAGCGAATCAGCAGGAACTTGCCCGCGATGGGCGTGGCACCGGTGACGCTGAGGAATTCTCTCCCGGTGAATGCGCGCAGACCCGATCGCGCGAGTTTCCTGTCGATCTCAATCCATTTCATATAAGTAGCAATACTGCTACTTAACTAGAATAGCATGAGAACAGCGTGCTGTCAAGATGAGCCGTCGTCTCGCCAACCGCGTGAGCCTTCTGTTGACCGGGATGCCTGTCGAGAAATGTGTCGACTTTTTGCCGACAAGCAGGCGAAAATCGGCGCTGACTGGCATGGGACATTTGGGAAAGAATGCTTATTTCCGCGAGATAATAATGGAGCGGCGTTGCGGGAGAACCGAATCATCCATAGAGCTTAGGAAGCTCTAGCTCTGCAGGTAGGGAAGCCGAATTTCCTCGACGGAAAAACGCGCGGGCGAATGAAATCGCCTCATTGCGGACAGCTTGGGAAGCTCTCGTTCTACCATTGAACTACACCCGCGAGAACGGCGGCGAAAAAAGTATATCACATCTCCCCCGCGCGCCTCACCGCCTCCGGGACAAGAGCCGCCGGCGCGGTCTCTCTGACGCTGTTCGGCTTCGAGAGACGGTTCAGGGCGGAAACAGCAAAAACGCCCTTCGTCGGCGGCCACTCAGATTATGAGGCATGAACCCCGAAGGGTCAATGTGCGGGGCGTCTCATCCGGATGTCCGATTCATCCGGCGCCGCTCTTGACGAACCTGTTGAGCAAGGCGGGCAGCAAGGTGAGGTCGAAGAGGACCGCCAGGGCCATGGCGAGCGCGGTCAGCAGGCCGAACAGCACGCTCGGTATGAAATCGGAGAATCCCAGGAGCGTGAAGCCCAGGATGACGATGAGCGACGTGTACAGCAGGGCGTACCCGACGCTGGTATGGGTACGCTCGATCGACTTCTCTCCGGAGCCCCCCCTCGATTCCTCCAGGTAGCGGTCGATGTAGTGGATCGTGTCGTCGACCGTGATGCCCATGGCGATGGAGGCGATCATGATCGTCATGAAATCGAGCGGTATGCCCAGCCAGCCCATCAGCCCCAGGACGATCACCGTCGAGAGGACGTTCGGCGCGACGCAGATCAGCGCGAGCTTGAGCGACCGGAAGATGAGGAAGATGGCCAGCGCCAGCACCGCGAACGAGACGCCCAGCGTCTGGATCTGTGACGCGAACAGCCGGTCCAGGAGGTCCTGATAGAGGACGAACAGGCCGGTCAGCCGGTACCGGTCCGCCGGGACGCCGAGCTTCTCGATGTCGGACCTGACGTCCGCGAGCAGCCGCGCCCGGTCGAGGCCCGCCGTCGTGTCCTTGACCCGGATGGAGAGGCGCAGCTGGGAGTCCTCGGGCGAGAAGAACGCCCCCAGCAGGTCGGACCGGAGGTCCTTCTCCATCGTCAGGTACGCCGCCGTCAGCTCGTACTCGGTCAGGGGCTTGCCGTCGTTGATCTCCTTGGCGAGCCGCGCGAAGTCCACGACGGACAGCGTCTTCCCGACCGCCTCGTGCCGCCGCAGGGCCTCTTGAATGCGCTGCATCGCCAGCACGCTGGCGGCCGACAGGACCAGGTCCTTCCTCCGCTCCTCGGCCGGGATGTCGTAGGTGATATCCATCGGCGTGGTGCCGCCCAGCTCCCGGTCGATGAAGGAGAGCTCCTCGTGCACCCGGGTCGTGTCCCGGAAATAGTCGATGAAGCTGTTCTCGACGTCCAGGAGGAGGAGGCCGCCCGCGCCGGCGGCCAGCGCGAGCGCGCAGCAGACGGCGACCGGCGCGGAATGCCTCCGCGCCAGCCGCGCGGAGAGGTCGAGCAGGCCGCGCGAGAACGTCGGCGGCTTCGGCGGAGGCTCCTTGGCGAACATCGCCATCAGGGCCGGGAACAGGATCAGGCTCGACACGATCGAGAAGAGCATCGCGATGCTCATCATCCAGCCGAAGTCGATGACGGGCTGGAGCCGGCTGAAGAGCAGGGAGGCGAACCCGACGACGTTGGTGAAGCCGGCGTAGAAGCAGGGGACCGCTTTCCGCGACAGCGTCTCCCGGACCAGCCGCGCCTGGTCCCAGTCCGGCCGCTTCTCCGCGTATTCCCGGTACTGCACGATGAGGTGGATGGAGATGCCCAGAGTCAGGATGAGCTGCAGCGCGATGAAGCTCGAGGAGATCACCGTGGCCTTGAGGCCGAGGAGCCCGAAAAGTCCTACGGTGGAGAGCACGCTGCAGACGCAGCAGACGGCCGGGATGACCACCCAGCGTAGCCGGCGGAACAGCAGGAACAGGACCAGGCAGATCATGGCCCCGATCGCGGCCCCGAACACGAGCAGGTCGTTGGTGATGATCCGGATCAGCTGCTGCGCGAGCACGTGGATCCCGCCCAGGTAGATGTCCGCGTCGTCTTCGTAGTCGGCCATCACGGCGCGGATGCTCTCGAGCTCGGCGGCCCGGATCTTGTCGAGCCGCGCGTCGAGAGGCTCGGCCCGCCGCTTGAGCCGGGCCAGCTCCTTGCGCTCGCCTCGCGTCAGCCCTAGCGTCAGGGAGCGCAGCTCCAGGCCGGTGATGCGGCCGTCGAGGGCGTCGAGCTCCGCGTCTTTCTTGAAGAGGACCTGCAGCGCGGTCGCCGAGCGGTCCTTGTTGATCAGCAGGTCTTCGTAGACGGGGTGACCGCGGAGCCGCTGCTCGAGCTCCTCGAGGCGGAAGCGCCGGCGCTCCATCGTCCAATCGCTCAGGTCCGACCCGGCGGCGAGGGCGCCGCTCCGCGGCGGCAGGGGCACGTCGAGGAGGCTGCGTACGGATTCCACGCGCTCGAGACGCAGGAGCCTCGCCTTGAGCCCCCGAAGGTCCGCGAAGGTCGCTTCGGACAGCACGGGCCGGGCCCGCGGCTTGTAGGCGACCAGCAGGAACTCCCGCGCGTCGAAGCGCCGGTCCACGACGTTCGTCTGGACGTAGTGCCGGTTGTCCTTGGTGAGGAGCGTGTCGGCTCCGGCGTCGATCTTGAAGCGCCGGGCGTGCCAGCCGAGCGCGGCGGTGACGGCGAGGAAGGCGAGCAGCACGGTCCGCGGCCGCGAGACCGCCAGCCCCGCGAAGGAGCGCGCGAGCTTATCGGCGGTCGGCATCGCGCTGCGCTCCCTGCAGATGGAGGTTCCGGAAGAAGATGTAGGGGTCGTCGGCCTCGCGCCGCAGGGTCTCGTATTTTCCCGCCCCCGGCGCGTACTCCTGGAAATTGTCGTAGGCCATGACGGCGGTCGTCGCCGGATCCTCGGTCAGATAGGGGATCGGGTTCAGGAAGTAATCCGCCGCCAGGGCCGCGCCGTTGCGCAGGTCCGAGGACCCGAACACGGGCAGGACCAGATAGACGCCGTACCCGGCGCCGTACCGGGAGAGGGTCTCTCCGAAGCCGGTCCGCGTCCGTTCCAGGCCGAAGGCATCCTGCGCGGGATCGAACAGCCCCCCCAGGCCCAAAGTGGAATTGATGACGAAGCGGGCCAGATGACGGCCCAGGGGCTTCGGCTCGAGCTGGAGGATGTCGTTGGCGACATAGACCGGCGTCTTCAGGTTGTGGAAGAAATCGGCGACGCATCGGCGCGCCCGCTTGGGCAGCAGCCGTATGTAGCCCTTGCTCAGCGGGATCAGCAGGTATCGGTAGAGGACGTCGTTGAACGCGAATGTCACCCGGTTCACGCGGATCAGCGGATCGCGGTAATGGGGCTTGCTGACGACGACGGGCTCGACCGGCGGGGCGCCGGGGCGGTCGGCTCCCCTCTCCTCCGGGGAGGCCGTCGACGCCGCCGCCGGCGGCGCCCCGTCGGCGCGGGCCCGGTCCTTGCCGGACGCGCAGCCGCAGGCGAGCGCGGCGGCGAGCAGCAGCGCGGCCGCGGCCCGGGTCGGACGGCGGATCTTCGCGGGCCTCAGACGCTCAACATCCTCCGGTTCTTGTAGAAACGCATCCCCCTCTGCTCCAGCTCCCGGAAGAACGGCGCCGCGGGCACGCACGCCTCGGGCGCCGTGACCCCGACGGCGTCGATCCGGCCGCGGTGGAGCATGAGGGCCATCACGGCGATCGTGCGGCCCGTGCCAACATTCGAGCCGGCCTCGCTCCAGCCCGGCGTGGTCCTGACGAGGCAATCCATCGCGACGGTCTTCGGCGCGCCGCCGGAGGTTCCCCGGACCTTGACCCAGAGGTTTTCGGTCTCGGCGTAGCGCGCGGGGCTGGGCAGCCGCCGCAGCACGCGGCCGGTGAACTCGAGGGCGGTCATCGTCTCGCCCCGATGGACGACCTGCTCGCCGGAGGTGAAGCCCAGCTGCATGAGCGTCTCGAGGACCTTGAAGGAGTGCGCCGGGAATCCCGCTTTGTAGTGCACGCTGCGCAGGCCCTTATCCTTGAAGTATTTGTGGAACGTGTACACCTCGGAGTGGACGATGCAGCGGGTCACCTGCCGCCCCACGCCGAGGAAATCCCCGGACTCCTCCAGGGGGCAGCCGCGGATCTTCCTGAATCTCCCGTGCTCGAGCACGACCGCGGGGACGGTGAGCTCGTGGACGATGCTCTCCAACGAGTACGGCAGGACGAACGTCTTCACGTTGGACTCCCAGGCGAAGCCGAGGTCGATGTGCTCGACGGCGTCGAGGTCCTCCGCCGCGCGGGCGGCCATCACGTTCGCGATGCCGGGGGTGGAGCCGCAGCCCAGGAGCGCGAGAAGCTTCCTCGCGCGCCACGGGCGGTCCTGCGCGTACTGCCGGACGGTCATCTCGTGCAGGCCCCCCAGGTCCAGATAGTGCGAGCGGGCCTGAAGGCAGGCCTTCATCATATGAAGGTTCCAGCGGAGCTCCGCGCAGTTGAGCGCGATCCGGCTCCCCGATCGTCCGATGACGCGCGCGGCGGCGGCGACGTCGCGCAGGTCCACGCGCGCGAAGCCGGCCCCGCGTCTCTTGAGCAGCGCCCTCAGGCCCTCGGCGCGGCGTCCGCACATGAGCACGCGGTACCCGCGCTCGAGAAGATCCCGCGAGGCGATGAGGCCCTGCTGGCCGGTCGCGCCGACGACGACGAAGTCGTATCTCATGGGATCCCTACGGAGGGAGGCGGCGGCCGTTCCTGTAGAGGAATATCCCCCGGCGGCGCAGCTCGGCGAAGAACGCCTCGGGCCTCACGATCGATTCGGGAGGGAACACGCCCGGGCGCGCGATCTCGCCGCGCGCCAGCTGCTGCGCCACGATCGAGGCCGGCGCGGCGGTGTCCTTGTCGACGGTCTCTCCCGACGCGGACACGCGGGCCTCCAGCCGCACCCGGCGGGGCCGGGAGCCCGCCCGCCCCCGGACCAGCACCTGGATGACCTCGTGCTGCTCGACGGCCGCGGGGATCGCGGGCGGAAGGCGTTTGAGGATGGCGAGAGTGGCGGGCAGATTCTCCGGATCGAGGAGTCCGGCCTGGCGCAGCGTCCGCATCTTGTCCACGAACTCGTCGTCGAAGGCGATCTTGAAGAAGACCTCCCGCGCTCGCAGCGTCCGGGGCAAGGTCGCGAGCTCGGAATGGATCGTGTACTGCGGCTTTTGACGGCCGACCGGCGCGGGAAAGCGGTACGGCTCGCGGCCCGAGAACGGCTCGACGAAGACCATTTTCCCCCTTTTGAACACGGCGGGCGGCCAGGAGCATTCCTCGAGGAGCGTCTGCAGGGAATAGGACCCGGGCAGGGACGACGCCCGGCGATACGTGGAGCGGTCGATCGCGCCGATCCTGATCTCGACGGCCTCCACGCGGGTGAGCTCCGACGCGCCGTAGGCCGCGAGCACGTTGGTGATCCCCGGCGCGGCGCCGATGCCGAGGACCGCGGTCAGCCCCGCGCGCCGGAAGCGCCCGTGCCATGCAAGCTGCTTCAGCGTGTAGTGGTACAGGCCGCCCAGATCCGCGTAGTGCGCGCCGGTCGAAAGGCAGGCGCGCATGACCGCCTCGTTGTGCTCGTGGTGCACCGCGTTGATCGCCGCGCGTGCTCCCTTGAGGGCCCGGCCCAGCTCGCCGGGACGCGTGACGTCCCCCGCGAGGAACATCACCCGTCGCGACCGTCCAAGGCCGCGAAGACCCTTTTTCGCCTTACCGGGGTCGCGGCACATCACGTCGACCTTCCCGTCGTAGGTGCGCAGGAGGTCCCGCACGATGAGCGCGCCGATCGTGCCGGCTCCCAGGACGACGATGGCTCCCTCCCTCACCGCATCGGCCTGGACTCAGCGCCGGGCTCCGCGCGCGCGCGCCGCCTTGAGCGCCGCGCGCCGCAGGCCCGCGGGGCCGCGCCGCCGCGCGACGGCGCGCGC
>JACPFR010000022.1 GCA_016182905.1 Elusimicrobiota bacterium | reverse complement strand
GTCGCGGCGGCGGGACGGACGGCGGCGAGGGCGGCCGGAACGGGCACGACGGAGACCGGAGCGGCGAGCGGCGCGAGCGAGACGGCGAGCGCGGGCGGCGCGGGCGAGACCGTCGCGGCCGGCAGGCTCGGGGCCGCCGCGGACAGCCCGCCGGCGGCGGGCAGGCTCGCCTGCAAGGTCACCCGCGCGCCGCGGAGCTGAGCCGCGGCGAACGGAGGAGTCATCAGCGCGAGGCACAGGACGGGCAGGAAGGAGAGGCGTTTCGCCATTCCCTTATTATGGATGAATACAGCGCCGCCGTCAGCGGTCCTTCGGCCCCTCCGCCGGGCCGATGGGCCTAAAAGGGCAGGAGACGGCGCACGCGTCCCTCGATCAGGAACAGCGCGGTGTCCTCGCCCTTCGCGTGGGTGGCGGCGAGGTTGGCCTCGTCGACGGCGCGGTGCAGGGCGTTCATGTACTGGCGCATGACGCTCGAGGACGCGCGCACGAGCTCGAGGCGCTCGCCGAACGGGCCGCCTTGGCGCGCGGCCATCGCGTCCCAGAAGCCGCGGACGCGATCGAGCAGCGGCTCCATGCCCTTGCTCCGGCCGGGAAAGGTCCAGAACTTCCCGGGCTGGCGCGTCTTGTAGCGCCCCGGCGAGGTCGCGCGCAGGAGCCTGACCTTCGCCAGGCGCTCGAGGGCCTCGGCGGCCGCCTTCGGGGAGCAGCCCAGGCGCTCCGCGATCTCCTTGGGGCTCCAGGAGCCGTCGTCGTTGAGCAGGAGCTCGGAGGTCCAATACGAGGTCTCGTCATGCGCGACGGCCGTGAACTGATCGATGTTCATGTGCATCAAGTGCTCGCGCTTGAGGCGGTCGAAGCCGCCCTCGGCGAGCGTCGGCGAGACCGACGGCACGGACTTGCTGACCGAGCCGACGATGAGCTCGTACGCCTCGGGCGAGCCGAGCACGTCGAGGAGGTAGGCGCGGAACAGGGCGCGCGCGCCGTCCGCGGCGGGGGCCAGGCGCAGGGCCTTGAGGATCGCGCCGAAGGCCGCGGCGCGCGGCGCCTTGGCGCCCTTCTCGAGGCGCAGGTAGTGGACGTAGGTGAAGCCGAAGTGCCGGCGGCCGCCGTTGCGGTGATAGAAGCGGTAGGCCGACGGGAAGCCGGCGTCGCGCCGCAGCGACAGCAGGGCTTCGGAGAAAGCGCTCATGCGTTAAATCATACCACTCTGATTATTCTAGAGGACGCGCGGCGCGCCGCCGTCGTCCCAGGCGATCGGCGTCAGGCCGAGGGCCCGCGCCGAGGCGGCCATGCGCTCGAGGTGGGGGCCGAGCAGCTCGGGTATGAGCAGGACCGCGTCGGCGCCGCCCGCGCGGGCGCGCTCGAGCTGCCAGGAATCGACGACGTAGTCCATCATCGCGAGCAGGGCCTCGGGGACCGCCGCGCGCACCGCATCGAGATGGGCGTAGTCGCCGGCGTGGAAGTTGCGCTCGGTCCAGACGCCGAGCCCGGTCGCGCCCCGGCCCACGGCCGACACGGCGCGCCGCGCGGCGTATTCGGCGGTGACCTCGCCGCCCGACACGAGCAGGCCGATGCCCGGCTCGGCGAAGCGCAGGTCCATCACGATCCCGGACAGGGCGGGCCGGAAATCCCGGGGCGTCCGGGCGTATCCGGGGAGCGTCCTCAAGGCCTCGACGGGCTGCTGGGCCTTGAGCTTCTCGACGCGCCGCGCGGCATGCGCGGCTCTCCCGGCCAACTCGCTCATCGGCCCATCATAGCAAACGGGGCTATTCGGCCTCGAAGCAGAACTCCATGTCCTCGACGGCCTGCACGACGAGGCCCGCCGCCGCGGGGAACGAGAACTTGTGGGCCTTGTCCAGGACGAAGTCCCGGGAGTCCCCCTCGATCGTCGCCCAACCCTTACCGGACACGCCGCGCACGGTCAGCTTCCCGGAGACGGCTGGAGTCCACATCTGGCCTTTCGTCAAAGTTAAATTGGTCATGCTCACAGTGTAGCGCCTCCGGACGCTGAAGCACAGATTCAGGTTTACTTAATTGTGACCATAACAGTTTTATTTATGGTAGACTGTGCTTATCGCCGATGCGCGGGCCTGTGCCGGGACGCGCCGCACGAGCCGGTTTACAATCATCAGAATGCCCGCCGCCCCCACCCTCTACCAATCCCTCGCCGGCGAGATCGCCGGCCTCATCGACGCCGGGACCTTGCGTCCCGGCGACCGGATTCCGTCCGTGCGCGAGTTGTCGCGCTCCAAGTCGGCGAGCGTGTCCTCGGTGCTGTCCGCCTACCGCGTGCTCGAGGACCGCGGCCTGGTCGAGTCGCGCCCCCAGTCGGGCTACTACGTCCGCACCGCCGCCCTCGGTCCGGCCGAGCCGGTCCGCAGCGAGCCGTCGCCCGCCGCCGCGTCCGTCGCGATCGGCGAGCTCACCTTGCGCTACATGCACGACACGCACGACCCCAGGCTGATCCAGATCGGGGCCGCGCTCCCGCACCCCGACCTCCTGCCGACGGCCAAGCTCGCGCGCAGCATCGCCCGGCTGGGGCGCCTGCGGCGCTTCCAGAGCAACTCCTACGATCTCCCCGCCGGTTGCTCCGTGCTGCGCGAGCAGGTGGCCAAGCGCATGTTCAAGGCCGGCGTCGCCGTCGGCCCCGAGGACCTCATCGCGACCACCGGCGCCCAGGAGGCGCTGAACCTGGCCCTTCACGCGGTGTGCGCCCCCGGCGACATCGTGGCCGTCGAGTCTCCCGCCTTCTTCGGCACGCTCCAGGCCCTCGAGATGCACGGCCTCAAGATCGTGGAGATCGCCAGCGAGGCGCGCGACGGGATGTGCCTCGACGCCCTCAAGCGCGCGTTCGGGCGCCACAAGATTAAGGCCGTGATCTCAACGCCGACCTTCTCGAACCCCCTCGGCGCCCTGATGCCCGAGGCGAACAAGAAGGCGCTCGTCGAGCTGCTCGCCGCCCGCAAGATCCCCCTCATCGAGGACGACGTGTACGGCGACCTGCCGCACGACGGCCTCGACCGCCCCAAGGCGGCGAAGGCCTACGACCGCGACGGCGGCGTGATCTACTGCTCCTCGGTCTCGAAGACGATGGCCCCCGGCTACCGCGTCGGCTGGATCATCCCGGGACGCTGGCGCGCGAAGGTCGAGCGCTTCAAGATGGTGTCCAACGTCTCGACGGCCTGCCTCCCGCAGCTCGCGGTCGCCGACATCCTCGCCAACGGCGGCTACGACCGGCACCTGCGCCGCATCCGCGCCGCCTACGCCCGCACCACCGCCTTGATGCGGCGCGCCGTCGCCTCGAGCTTTCCGGAGGGCACGCGCCTGTCGAACCCGCGCGGCGGCTTCGTCCTGTGGGCGGAGCTTCCCGGCAAGGCCGACACGCTCGCGCTGTACGACCGCGCCCGCCGCGCCGGCGTGGTGATGGCGCCGGGTCCTCTGTTCTCCGCGACCGGGCGCTTCCGCGACGCGATGCGGCTGAACTGCTCGCACTGGAACCCCCAGATCGAGCGCGCGGTCGCCCTGCTCGGACGCCTGGCCGCCGACTCGGCGAGATGATCCCCGCCCTCTACGGCCTCGTCTGCCTGATCTGGGGCTCGACCTGGCTCGCGATCAAGATCGGCCTCGAGGGCGTGCCGCCGTTCCTCGGCGCCGGCCTGCGCTTCTCGCTCGCGGCGGCGATCCTGTGGGGGCTGGTGTTCTTCGCCGGCCTCTCCCCCCGCCTGACGCCGCGCGGACGGCGCGCGGCCCTGACGGCCGGCGCGCTCGGCTTCGGCATCTGCTACTCCCTCGTGTACTGGGCCGAGACGCGGGTCGCCAGCGGCCTCGTCGCCGTCCTGTGCGCGGTGGCGCCGCTGATCACGGCGCTGCTCACCGCCTTCGTCTCGCGCACCGAGACCTTGACCCGCCGCAAGGCCGCGGGCATCGTCGCCGGCATCGCCGGCGTGATCGTCCTGTTCTGGCCGCAGGGCGGCGTCGCCTCGGCCGACGGCCTGGGGCTGCTGGCCGCGTTCGTCTCGAGCGTGGGCGCCGCGGGGAACCTCGTCGCCCAAAGCCTCTGGTCGAAGAAGGACGACGCGCGCGTGCTCAACGCCTGGTCCATGACGCTCGGCGCGGCCCTCATCCTGGGCCTGAGCCTCCTCTTCGAGCGCGGCGCGGCCGTGACCTGGACGCCGGCGAACGTCGGGGCGATCCTCTACCTCGCGATCCTCGGCACCGTCGTCGCCTTCCTCTCGTACTACAAGCTGATCCACGCCCTGCCGGCGACGCAGGTGAGCATGATCACGCTGATATTCCCGGTCGTGGCGATCCTGCTGGGCTGGGTCGTGCTGGGAGAACGCCTCAACGCCAACGCCGGCCTCGGCATCGCCCTGATCATGGGCGGCGTCGGGTTAGCGCTCGTGAAGCGCAGACACTTCGGTGTCAGGCCTGACAATTCGGCCAATTCCGCCCCCGCGGCGGGATAAGAAACTGTCGAATTGTCAGGCCTGACACTCCCTACCTCGCGGAAGCGAGGAAGTTCGAGAGCATCTTCAGGCCCAGAGGAGTAGCCACCGACTCCGGGTGGAATTGGACTCCCTCCACGGGACGGTCCAAAAGGCGTAAACCCATCAACGAGCCGTCTTCTCCGCGCGCCGTGACGACCATGTTCTTCGGCAGAGGTTCCGCGGCCACAAGACTGTGATAGCGCGCCACGGTGAGGCGTTTAGGCAATCCTCGGAAAAGGCCTTGGCCGTCGTGAGTGATCACGCACGTTTTTCCGTGCATAAGCCGTTTGGCGCGGATGACGAGCCCGCCGTTCGCGAGGGCTATCGCTTGATGGCCTAGGCAAACCCCCAGAACAGGGATCGTCGCTGGGACCTTCTTGACGAGCTCCAGAAGTATTCCGGCGTCCTCGGGCCGCCCCGGGCCGGGAGAGAGTATGATTCCCTTCGGCTTCAATGCCAGGAATTTTTTGATCGACAACGAATCGTTCCTCACCACCTTGCAGTCGTGCTTCAAGAGCCTCACGGCCTGGTAGAGGTTGTAGGTGAACGAATCGTAATTATCGAGCAAGAGGATCATTTCCCCAATCCTCCCAACGCCCTGCGCAAGCCCGCGAGCTTGTCCATCACCTCGTTCCACTCCGCCGCCGGGCTCGAATCCGCGACGATGCCCGCGCCCGCCTGTAGGCGGACTCGATCGCCCTCGAGCTCGAGGGATCGTATCGCCAGGCACGAGTCCAGGTTCCCCGCGAAGTCGGCCTGCACCACCGCCCCCGCGTAGTAGCCCCGCGGCGCGCGCTCGAGCCCCGCGATGATCTCCATCGCCCGCACCTTCGGCGCGCCGCTGACCGTCCCGGCGGGGAAGGAGGCGACGAGCGCGTCCCAGGCGGTCTTGCCCTCGTCGAGGCGCCCCTCGACCTCGCTGACCAGGTGCATGACGTTGGAGAAGCGGCGCGTGACCATGAACTTCTCGACCTTCACCGAGCCGGGGGCGCAGACGCGGCCCAGGTCGTTGCGCGCGAGGTCCACGAGCATCAGGTGCTCGGCGCATTCCTTCCCGCTGGCCCGCATCTCGGCCTCCAGGCGCCTGTCCTGGGCCCGCGAGCGGCCGCGCGGGCGGGTGCCGGCGATCGGGCAGTTTCGAGCGACGCCGCCGACCACGCGCACCAGGCGCTCGGGCGAGGCGCCGATCCAGGCGCGGCCGCCGTCGAGCAGGAGGAAGCCGTAGGGCGTCACGTTGGCCGCGCGCACCGCGCGGTAGACGGCGAACGGGCCGCCGCCGGCGCGGGCGCGGAAGCCGTCCGACACGACGGCCTGGAACACGTCCCCGGCGAGGATGTGGTCCTTGATCCTCGCCACGCTCTTGAGGTAGCGCGCGCGGCCGCGCTCGGCCTCGACGGGCAGGAGGCGCCTCGACGGCGGCGGGACGGGGACGGGGCCCGCTCCGCGCAGGACCTTCCGCAGCTCCGCCGCGAGGGCCTTGGCCCGGCGCCGCCCGCCCGCCCCGGCGGCGAGCGCGGTCAGGCTCGCCCGGCCGTCCTCGACGACCACCGCGGCGTTGAACAGCATCATGAAGCCCTCGGCGGCCTCGGCGTTCATCTTCACCGGCTCCAGGTGGCGGATCATCTCGTAGTCGAGCAGACCGACCGCGCCGGCGTCGAACGGGCGGCCGCCGCGGCCGCGGAGCTTCGCGAGCCGCTTGCCGATGACCTCGAACGGCTCGCCGGGGATCTTCTTCCTCCGCCGCGCGGTGACCGAATACACGCGCCCCTTGATCACGCGCAAAGTCTCGAAGGGCTGCACGCCGATCCACGCCCTCCGCCGCCCGTCCTCGACCTTCTCGATCAGATAGCCGCGCCCGTCCGCCCCGGCGAGGCGCTCGAGGCATGACGCGGGGTCGAGCCCCTTGAGGCCGAGGCTTATCCTGACGACGGAGAGAGGCTTAGCCATTCGACTGTTTCCGGAAACAGCTCATTTCTTCTTGAGCAGCATGTCGATCGCCGTGAAATAGGACGCGCTGCCCTTGCCGTACAGCTGGCCCACGCAGGCCGGCTCGATCACCGAGACGCGGCGGAAGGGCTCGCGCTTCTTGATGTTCGACAGGTGCACCTCGATCGTCGGCACGAGGATCGCGGCGACCGCGTCGCGCAGGGCGTAGCTGTAATGGCTGTACGCGCCGGGGTTGAACACGATCCCCGCCGCCCACTTGCGATGCGCGTGGAGGATGTCGATCAGCTCGCCCTCGTGGTTGGATTGGCGGGCGCGCAGCGCCGCGCCCTTCTTCCGGGCGTAGACGGACAGCTTCGCGTTGAGCTGGGACAAGGTCATCGTGCCGTAGGTCTCGGGCTCGCGCTCGCCCAGGAGGTTCAGGTTGGGGCCGTTCAGGACGAGGATGTTCTTCACAGTATCCCCCGCACGGCGCGCAGAATCTCCTTGTCCGACACGAAGGCCGTCACCGGCCGCCCCGGCGCCCGCAGGAGCACGAAGCGGGCGCGGCCGCCGCGGGCCTTCTTGTCGCGGCGGGCCAGCTCCAGCAGGCGGCGCGGCTCGACGCGGC
Source organism: Elusimicrobiota bacterium (assembly GCA_016182905.1). NCBI lineage: Bacteria > Pseudomonadati > Elusimicrobiota > Elusimicrobiota bacterium. Next base: position 31,807 of record JACPFR010000022.1, on the reverse strand, counting down.
GCGGCAGAGGCACCGGCAAGGTCGCCAGGAAACGCTCCGCCTCGGCGGCGAACGAGGCCTTGAGGCCCGAGCAGCGGTGGGACAGGCGCAGGGCGGCGCGCATGCCCCAGATGACGGCCTCCCCGTGGCGCAGGGCGCCCAGGCCCGACGCCGACTCGAGCGCGTGGCCGAGGGTGTGGCCGAAATTGAGGAGCTCCCGCGGGCCCTCGGTCTCGCGCTCGTCGCTGTCGACGATCCGGCGCTTCCACGCGGCGCAGCGCTCCACGACCTTGCCGGTCAGGACGGGATCGCCGGCCATCAGCGCGTCCCAGTTCCCCGTGATCAGGGCCCAGATCGCCGGCTCGAACACCAGCCCGTACTTGAGCGCCTCCCCGAAGCCGGAGACCCGCTCGCGGGGCGGAAGGCTCGCGAGGACCTCGGGATCGCACACCACGGCGCGGGGGCGATGGAAGCAGCCGGCGAGGTTCTTGCCGCCGGCGAGGTTGATCCCGGTCTTGCCGCCGAGCCCGCTGTCGAGCTGGCCGAGCAAGGTCGTCGGCACGCTGACCCACGGGATCCCCCGCTGATAGATCGCGGCCGCGAAGCCGGCCGCGTCGGTGACGGAGCCGCCGCCGAGCGCGACGATCGCGGAGTCCCGCCCCAGGCCGGCGGAGAGCATCGAGGTCAGCAGGTCCGAGACGGAGTCCCAGCTCTTGGCCGCTTCCCCCGAAGGGAGAAGGTGGCGATGGACCTTGAGCCCGGCGCGCTTGAGCGACCTCTCGACGCCGGGGCCGAAGCGGCGCCACGCCCCCGCCTCGGAGACCAGCGCGACGCGGCCCGACGGGGCCAGGCCGCGCGTCCAGGCGCGCGCGCTCAGGCGCGCGCCGGGCTCGACGAACAGCTTCTCGACGCTCATGGGATCCTCCGGGCGATGATCATGGCCGCGTCCTTGGGCGAGTTGACGGTGGTCGAGACCTTGCAGTGCGAGCCTTCGTAGGCGCCGCGGCGCTCGGCGAGGAGCCGGCCCACGCGCGCGCTCAGCGAGCCGCCGGCCAGGAGCGGCCGGGACGCCCGCGACGGGCCGAGGCGGCGCACCAGCTCCGCGCGGGAGCAGGACAAGGTCACGAGGTAGCCTTTCATCACGAGCGCCCGGTGGCGCGGGTCGAGCAAGGTCCCGCCGCCGAGGGCCACGACGACGCCCCGCCGCCTCGCGGCCCGGAGCAAGGCCCTGCGCTCGAGCCTGCGGAAGGCGGTCTCCCCGCGACGCGCGAACAGCGAGGCGACGCTCGAGCCCGCCTCGCGCTCGATGGACAGGTCCAGGTCGATGAACGGCCGGCGCAGGAGCCGGGCGAGCTCCTTGCCGACGGCGGACTTGCCCGTGCCCATGAACCCGGTGAGATAGATCGTCGGCCTCATCCGCGCCACGCCTTGAGCCTCGGGAGGATCTCCGCCATCGAATCGCCGCCGAACTTCGCCAGCACCGCGTCGGCGAGGACCAGGCAGACCAAAGACTCGCCGATCACGGCCGCGGCGGGCACCGCGCAGGCGTCGGAGCGCTCGACGTGGGCCTTCGCGGGCTTCATCGTGCGCAGGTCGACGGAGTCGAGCGGCTTCATCAAGGTGGCGATCGGCTTCATCGCCGCGCGCAGGACCAAGGTCTGCCCCGTCGTCATGCCTCCGTCGAGGCCGCCGGAACGGTTCGAACGGTAGGCGACCTTCCTGCCTTTCGGCTCGTAGGCGTCGTGGGCCCGCGAGCCCGGCACGCCGGCGCCGCGGAAGCCGTAGCCGACCTCGACGCCCTTGATGGCGTTGAGCGACATCAACGCCTGCGACAAAGGACCCTCGAGGCGACGATCCCATTGGGCGTAGCTGCCGAGGCCGATGGGGAGTCCTTCGGCGAGCACCTCGAAAACGCCGCCGAGGGTGTCGCCGGCGGCTTTGGCTTCGTCGATGCGAGTGATCATCCGTTTGGAGAACGCCGTGTCGGCGCAGCGCACGGGGTTCGCGTCGGTCAGCTCATTGAGCTCGGATACGGGGCACGGCAACGGCGAGTCGTCGGTCTCGCCGCCGATCGCGATGACGCGACTGGCCACGACGACCCCGCATTCGGCAAGAAAACGCCGCGCGGTGGCGCCAAGGGCGACACGCATCGCCGTTTCGCGCGCCGACGCGCGTTCCAGGACGTTGCGCATGTCGTCGAACCCATACTTGAGCTTCCCGACGAGATCCGCATGACCCGGCCGCGGTATCTCGACGCGCCGCGCAGCGGCCGCGTCGGTCGGTTCGGCGCCCATGATGGATTCCCAGTTCTTGAAATCAAGATTGGGTATGAGCAGCCCCAGGGGAGATCCGAGCGTCTTGCCCGCGCGAATGCCCGAAAGGATCTCGACTTTATCTCCCTCTATTTTCTGTCTGTTCCCACGCCCGTGGCCCTTCTTCCGCCGCATCAGATCGGCCTGGATGTCGCCCGCGGCAAGCGTCAGCCCGGCGGGGAGCCCTTCGAGTATGCCCACCAAGGCTTTACCGTGGGATTCTCCGGCGGTGAGGTAACGCAAGATCATGCAATCTCCTTGATAAGCCGTTCGGCCAATAGGGCCCTTTTCCGAGGGCCGAGGGGACGATCCCAGAATTCGTACGCGCGAAGCGCCTGAAACACGAGCATCGCCGTGCCGTCCGATGTCCGCGCCCCGAGCCGCTCGGCATGCCGTTGGAAAGCCGTCTTCTTCCCATACACCATATCCACCGCCGCGCCCGGGGCCCGCAGCGACTTCGGCGCAGGCGAGATATCAGGATTCCCGTTCTGGCCCAAGGGCGTGGCGTTGATCCAGACGTCGGCGTTCCTCGGCGCCCCCGCGGAGAAGCTCGTCTTCGGGAAGTAGGGCGCCAGGTCGCGTACACATGTCTTTGCCGTTGAGGACGTTCGGTTCGTGAAACGAACCGTTTTGGCCCCGCCTTTGGCCGCGGCATACCCCGCTGCCCTGGCGGCGCCTCCGGCGCCAAAGACGAGGACATGTACGCCGGACATCACGACGCCCGCGAATTTCAATGCGTCCATTAAACCGTCGGCGTCGGTGTTGTGCCCGGTGATTCGATTATTCGCCTCAAAACGCAGCACGTTGACGGCGCCGATCGCTTTCGCGCTCGGCGTCAAACGGTCGGCGAGCCGCGCGGCCTCGATTTTAAACGGAATCGTCACGCTGGCGCCTCTCCAGCCTGCTTTTCGCGACCGCTGCGCGGTCGCGGTGAAATCGGCGGGCTGAACATCAACGGCTTTGTACGACAGATGTTTGTTGAGCAACCTGCCGAGGCGCGAGAACAAGCGCGGGGAGCGCGTATGACCGATAGGATGTCCGAAGATCCCTAATTTCACGCGCATCGCCTCGCGTTAAAGTCGTCATAAAACGTCGGATAGCTTATCTCCGCGCACGCCGCGTCCAACACGCCGCTTTCTCCCTTGGCGAGGAATCCCGCGATATATCCCGTCATCGCGAGCCGGTGGTCCCCCAGCGAATCCACCTGGGCCGGTTTGAGCGTTTTCGTTCCCGATATCACCAAATCGTCGTTTTCCACCCGCGCCGAGGCCCCGAAGCTCGTTAATAGAGCCGCGATGCCCTTCAACCGGTCGCTTTCCTTGTGCCGGAGTTCCCCAAGCCCCCGGAACCGGCTCTCCCCGCTCGCCAGCGCCGCGGCCAAAGCGAGTATCGGCACCTCGTCGATCAGCCCCGGCACTTCGTCGGCGGCGATATCCGTCGCGTTGAGATCGCACGACGATACGATGAGATCCTCCATCGCCTCGCCGCCTTCCCCGCGCGCCGGCTCCCGGTGGATGTCGGCGCCCATGCGCGCGAGCACCGACAGATATCCCGTGCGCGTGGGATTCGCCCCCGCCCCGCGCACCGCCAGCTCGCTGCCCGGCGCCAGCGTGGCGGCCACCACCCAGAACGCGGCCGAGGACGGGTCGCCGGGGATGAGGACCTTGGCGGCCGTGAGCCGCGAGCCGCCCTCGACGGAGACCGCGAGCCCGCGCGCGGCCACCGGGACGCCGAAGGCCTCGAGCATGCGCTCGGTGTGGTCGCGGGTGGCGGAGGGCTCGACGACGGTCGTCCTGCCTTTCGCGTGGAGACCCGCCAGCAGGACCGCCGATTTGACCTGGGCGCTGGCCATCGGGAGGACATACTCGATGCCCTTCAGCGAGCCGCCCGAGACGGTGAGCGGGGCCGTGCCGGACTCGCTCAGGCCCACCGCGGCGCCCATCGCCCGCAGGGGCTCGGCCACGCGCTTCATCGGGCGTCTCGTCAGAGACTCGTCGCCGACGAAGCGGGAGGAGAAGCCGTGCCCCGCGGCGACGCCCGCGAGCAGGCGCATGGTCGTGCCGGAGTTGCCCGCGTCGAGGTCTCCGGCCGGCGTCTTGAGGCCGCCCAGGCCGCGGCCGCGCACGCGCAGCGACGGCGCCGCCCCCGAGATCTCGACGCCGAGGGCCTCCAGACAGGAGCGCGTCGAGGCCACGTCGGCCCCCGACGACAGCCCCTCGATCGCGGTCTCGCCCTCGGCCAAGGCGCCGAGGATCAGCGCGCGATGCGAGACCGACTTGTCGCCCGGCACGCGGACCTCTCCCTCGAGGCGGCCGCCGCCGGCGACGGACCGGTCCTTCACCCGCGGCCCTTGAGGGCGGGCGTCGCCATGCCGCGGCCGAGCGCGCCCGCGATCGCGGCGAGGTCGCCCATCAAGGTCGCGAAATCGTCGGGATGCAGGGCCTGGGGCCCGTCGCACAGCGCCTGGTCGGGGCGGTCGTGCACCTCGATCATCACGCCGTGCGCGCCGGCGGCGACGGCCGCCCGCGCCATCGGGGCCACGCGCGCGCGCACGCCGGTCGCGTGACTCGGGTCGACGATGATCGGCAGGTGGCTCAGCTCCTTGACCGCGGGGACCACGTTCAGGTCGAGCGTGTTGCGCGCGTGGTCGGAGAAGGCGCGGATGCCCCGCTCGCATAGAAAAATATTCTTGTTGCCCTCGCTGAGCAAATACTCCGCCGACATCAGCCACTCGTCGAGCGTGGCCGACAGGCCGCGCTTGAGCATGACCGGCTTCTTCAGCTGGCCGAGCTCCTTGAGCAAAGCGAAGTTCTGCATGTTGCGCGCGCCGACCTGGAGCACGTCGGCGAACTCGGCCACGTCGGCCAAGGTCCTCTGGTCGAGGATCTCGGTCACGATCGGCAGGCCGGTCTCTTTTTTAGCGAGAGCCAGGAGCTGGAGGCCTTTCTTGCCCAGGCCCTGGAAAGCGTACGGAGAGGTCCTCGGCTTGAACGCCCCGCCGCGCAGCATCTGAGCGCCGGCCGCCTTCACGCGCCGCGCGATGCGCAGCATCTGCTCCTCGGTCTCCACCGCGCACGGGCCCGCGATGACGACGAGCCCCGGTCCGCCGATGCCGTACGGCCCCACGGGGACGACGGTGTCCTCGTGCTTGAAATCGCGGCCGGCGAGCTTGTACGACTTCGACACGCGCACCGCCTCGCGCACGCCGGGCAAGGTCTCGAACAGGCTCGCATCGAGGGCACCGGAGTTGCCGGTGATGCCGACCGCGACGTTTAATTTTCCGGGGATCACATGCGGCTTCAGCTTCAGCGCCCGCACCTTGGCGAGGACGTCATTGAGCTGTTTCTTGGTATGGTCCGTCTGCATCAGGATCAGCATCTATATCTCCAAAGCTTTCACTAGTTTTTTGGCCAAACGCGAAACGCCGCCGGCGCCGGAGGCGCCGGCAAGCACCAAAGCGCTTCCCACTACCACGCCATCGGCATAAGGCGCCAGCGCGCGCGCCTGAGAAGGTTCCGCCACGCCGAAGCCGACCATCAGCGGTTTTCCAGTCATTTTTTTGACGTGCGAAATCCGTTGCGCCAATCCGGGCGCCAGACCTTTCCGTACTCCGGTCACCCCTTCGCGGCTCACGTAATAAACGGCCGAGCCGGAGGCTCGGCCGATCCTCGAAAGCCTTTCATCCGTGGTGGTCGGCGAAGCGAGGGCCACCAGTTCGACGCCGTACCTCTCGAGTTCTCGATCCGTCGCCGTCGATTCCTCGACCGGCAGGTCCACGATCAGGACCGCGGAGACTCCGCAGTCGCCGCACAGCTTCGCGAATTTTTTCGTTCCCATCCGCAGGATCGGGTTCAAATAAGTGAACAGCACGACCGGGATCGCCGCCCCGCCTTTTCTGAGCTCCTTCACGAACCGGAGCGCCTTCGTCAGCGTCATCCCCTTGGCGAGCGCTCTCTGCCCGGCGGCCTGGATCGCCGGCCCGTCGGCCACCGGATCCGAGAACGGCACTCCCACCTCTAAAATGTCCGCTCCCGCCGCGATCAGCGCGCGCGCCGCGCGCAAGCTCGCCTCGTACGAGGGGTCGCCCGCGACGAGGAAGGGCACGAAGCCCGCGCGCCCGAAGGCGCGCCGTCCGTGAAGCGCTCGCGCGAGGCTCACGGGCATAAAGTCCCCAGGTCCTTGTCTCCGCGTCCGGACAGATTGACCATGATCACGCCGTTCTTCTTGAATCGCCGTTTCGCTTTGATCAAGTACGCGATCGCGTGAGAGCTCTCCAGGGCGGGTAATATGCCCTCGAGGCGGCAGAGCTCGTGCGCCGCGGCGAGGGCGTCCTTGTCCGACGCGTGGACGTACCTGGCCCGTCCGATGCGCCTGAGCTCCGCGTGCTCGGGGCCGACGGCGGGATAGTCGAGCCCGGCGGATATGCTGTGCGTCGGCAGGACCTGACCGTTCTTATCCTGGAGCAGATAAGTCCGCGTCCCGTGCAGCACTCCCGGGAAGCCCCCCGCGAAGCGCGCCGCGTGGCGCCCCGGCGCCATCCCGGTCCCGCCCGCCTCGACGCCCGTCAGCGCCACCGCCTTGTCCTTCAGGAAGGCGGTGAATATGCCGATCGCGTTCGAGCCGCCGCCGACGCAGGCGATGATCTCGCGCGGCAGGCGCTTCTCCTCCTTGAGGACCTGCGCGCGGGCCTCGACGCCGATCACCGTCTGGAAGTCGCGCACCATGGTCGGATACGGGTGCGGCCCGAGGGCCGAGCCGAGGACGTAGAAGGTCTCGCGGCTGTCGGAGGACCAGGCGCGCAGGGCCTCGCTCGTGGCGTCCTTGAGCGTGCGCGAGCCGGAGTCGACGGCCACGACCGTCGCGCCCATCATGCGCATGCGCGCGACGTTCGGCGCCTGGCGGGCCATGTCGTCGGTGCCCATGTACACCACGCAGGGCAGCCCCGCCCGCGCGGCCGCCGCGGCGGCGGCGACGCCGTGCTGGCCCGCGCCCGTCTCGGCGATCACGCGCTTCTTGCCCATGCGCCTGGCGAGCAGGACCTGGCCGACGGTGTTGTTGATCTTGTGCGCCCCGGTGTGGGTCAGGTCCTCACGCTTGAGCCAGACGCGCAGGCCCAGCTCCGCGCTCAGGCGCCCGGCGAAGGTCAGCGGCGTGGGCCGGCCGACGAAGGTCGCCAACTCGTGCTTGAGCTCGGCCTTGAACTTCGGGTCGCGCCGGGCGGAGGCATAGGCGGCCTCGAGCTCGCGGAGCGGCTCGATGAGCGTCTCCGGGACGAAGCAGCCGCCGAACGGGCCGAACCAGCCGGGCCGGTTCACCGAAAGCGAACCGTTCGCCTCCGGCGAACCGCTCGAGGGGTTTTTCATGGCTCTGAAGGATAGCAGACCCCCCGGGGCTTGTCCATGTAGGCGCCGTTGCGCCGAGGACTGTTTCCGGAAACAGCTGGGCGGCGGCGAAATGCTAGATTCGTTCCCGTCATGGAAACGGCCATCCCGGCGACGCTCGCGTTCGCTCGCTCCAAGGAGTTCCAGGGCGTGCTCCAGATCTTCGTCTGGCTGTGCAGCATCAACGCCGGGTTCTGGATCCTGGCCCGGGTCATGAGCGCGTTCGTGGACGTGTTCTCCGAGCTGTTCTGGGAGGACCTGTGGGGCGCCTTCGCCACCGTCTACAACATCGCTTTGGCCGTGTTCTTCTCGGCCATCATCTTCGTCTCCGCGACGAAGGGCGCGCCGCCGAAGGACTTCCTGTGGCGCGAGATGTGCGGCTTCGTGCTCCTTTATATGGCGCTCGGGGCCTCCTACATGGACGCCGCCACCCACCAGATCAACGAATACGCCCGGCCCGGGTACGCGTTAGGCCTGATCGCCTACATCCTCTTCGCCGCCTTCCCCAAGATCGTGGCCCATCCCGAGCTGTACGCCTTGATCACTTTGATGAAAGCGGTGGCCGACAGCTGGGTGGGCACCGCGTTCACGGTGTTCGTGGTGGGCGGCATCGTCTGGGGCATCGCCCGGAAGGGCCTGCGCGAGATGTTCTACCACCTGAGCCCCTTCCTGTGGTTCATCGGAGCCCTCAAGCACCCCCCCATCCGTATCCGCCGATAGTGGTGCCAGGCCTCCCATTATCCCATTACTCCAATTGGGAATTCTGTATTGGAGTAATGGGATAATGGGAGGCCTGGCACCACTGACAGAAGCCTGACCCCAAATAAAACCCCCCCGCCGCAAGCGGCGAGGGGGTCTTTTTCAGGCGGTGTTCGTCAGCTGATTAGAGCTTGCGAACGTTGCCGGCGCGGGGGCCCTTCTCGGACTGCTCCACGTCGAACTCGACGGCCTGATTCTCGGCCAAAGTCTTGAAGCCATCGCCCATGATGGACGAGTGGTGAACGAACAGGTCCTTAGACCCGTCGTCCGGCGTGATGAAACCGAAGCCCTTCTGATCGTTGAACCACTTCACTTTTCCGGTAGCCATTGTCTTGTATGTCCTCTTTCTTGCGTCTTGCTCACGTACATCTTATGTGGCACGGGAAACGTTTTCCCTTGTCGTCATTGTACCACGCCCCGGACGGCGGCTGCGGTATTATTATTGTGAACTTGGCGTCTATTTCGAGGGGGGGTCGAAACGGCCCCGTCGTGGAGATGAGGTTCCCGCGCCCGCAAGAATTCGATTGAGACTCCAACTCTTTCATATTATAATTCTTATAATATCGTGGAACCTGCCTCCTCCCGCCGGCATGGCGCAATACCAGCGCGCCGACTCATTCCCATCGGCGTTCCGTTGGCGTGCGCCCTGCTTTGCGCCGGTCCGGCCCGGGCCGCCGCGGACGACGACCCGTTCGAATTCTACCGCCTGGAGGCCATGCAAACCACGGTTTCACGCATCGACGAGAAGGTCGACGAGACGCCCGGCAGCGTCTATGTCTTCACGCGCCGAACCATCCACGCGCGGGGCTATCGCAGCCTGGGGGAGCTGCTCCAGGCCGTCCCCGGCTTCACGGTCTTCCACCGCGACCTCGACTTCGTCGCCGGCGTCCGCGGCCTGAACGCGAACGACAACGAGAAGATCAGCCTTCTCGTCAACGGCCAGAACGTCAACGGCGTCGCCGAGCCCTCCTTCCTCAACGGCCCGATCAACCTGGACAACGTCGAGCGCGTCGAGGTGGTCGTCGGCCCCTCCTCCCTGTTCCAGCCGGCCAACACCTTGGCGGCGACGGTCAACGTGATCACGCGGGACACGCGCGGGGCCGCGGCCGTCGTCTCCGCCGGCAACGCCCTTCCCTACTCGGCCACGGTGATGGCCGGAAAACTTTGGCCTAAAGACCGCTCCCTCAGCCTCTCGCTGACGACGGAACGCAAGCGCGGCTTCGACGCGTGGGGCTCGACCTTCCGGCCCAATCTGGTCGGCAGGGACATCACCGGCCAGCTCGACTCGCCGAGCTGGTTCGGCGTGCTCCAGGGCCGAGCCGGCCAATGGTCCGGGCAGGCGCTCGCCTACCGGATGAGCCGGCCGGAGCTGCTCATCAACAACGCCCACCCGAGAAACGACGGGCGCTATGTCGACGAGATCTACGCCGCGTCGTTGAAGAACGAGCATCCCTGGACCGCGAACCTGACGGGGATATTCCGCGCCGAAGCCGCCGTCAAGGAGCAGACCCGCCTGAACTCAGGCGGCCCGCCGCTCGCGGCGGTCGAGTTCGTCAACAAACAGCGGACCTACGCGGGCGAGTTGGGACTGCGCCACACGGGCTTCACCGGCCAGACCATCTCGGCCGGCGTGCAGGGCTCCTACGACGACAACTACGACACCTACTTCACGTATAACGACCCGGCCGGAGGCGAGGTCTTCGGCCGGACGGCCACGGTCAGCCGCGACACGCGCGCCGTGGGCTTCTACGCCGACGACACGATCCGGGTCCACGACAAGCTGAAGCTGGTCGCGGGCGCGCGCGTCGATCATAACACGCGTCTGGCCGGACGCTGGTTTCTCGGCGCTCGCGCCGCCGCCGTCGCCACGCCCGCGGACTTCTGGGTCGCCAAGCTGATCTACAACCGCGCCGTGCGCATCCCGTCGGCCGTTTCAGCGCTCAACGAGGCGTGGGGCCGGGACCATCTCGCCACCTCCCCCAGCTGGGCCCGAATCTCCCCGCAGGCGCGCGAGCCGGAGATCCTCTCCACGTACGAGCTGCAGAACGTCGTCTACATCGACTCGGCCCGCTTCCAGGCGAGCCTCTATCATCAGGAGCTCAGCGATTTCATCACCTGGTTCAGCCCGCACAGCAACGTCGGGAACTTCCACGGCAACGGCGTGGAGCTGAGCCTCCAGGCGCCTCTGGACGACCTCGCCTTGATCTGGGCGAACGCCTCCTGGAACGACTCCAAGCTCGCGCTCTTCCGGCAGCCCCTGGCCGCGGGAGGCGGGGTCGAGGCCCATCACGCCTACACCAACCCGAACGGCCGCATCATCGGTTCGGCGGAGTACGTCGCGAACGTCGGCCTGGAGAAAAAGGTCCTGGGCCGCCTCAAGCTGGCGCCGTCGCTGCGCTACTTCACCAATCAAGCCGCCCTCGACCACTCCACGACGCGCTATCTCCTGATCCAGAACCGCGTCTACGTCGATTGCGGCCTGACGTGGGAGCGCCTGTGGGGGCGCGACGCCGACCTGCGCCTGTCCGGGCGCAACATCCTCGACGACCGGCGGCCCGTCGGCTCGCAGATGAACGGCGACACCTACCGGCCGCGCGGAGCCGAGGGCGTCCTGACCGTGGAAGTCCGCTACTGAGGCGAGAACGGATCCTTAGTCCGCGGCGAAGAACGCGCGCAGCAGGCGCGCGCTCTTGACTCCGGGCCGGCTCTCCACGCCGGAGCTGACGTCGAGGGCCCAGGGCTTGGCGGCGGCGGCGGCCGCGGCGGCGTTCTCCGGGGTGAGACCTCCCGCCAGGATCACGCGCGCACCGGTGGCGCGCCAGGAGCGGGCGGTCTTCCAGGCCTTGCGCTGGGCGCGGGCGGACGGTCCGCGGCCGGCGCGGCGGTCGGCGTCGGTGCGCGCGGGCTCGATGAGGACCATCTTCCCGCGCAGGGGGCGGGCGTCCAAGGTCACGGCCTGGATCACACGGACGCCGATGCCGCGGGGGGCGGTCCCGTAGATCTGGACGGCGTCCAGACGCAGCTCGCGGACGACCCGGCGGAGCTCTTCGGCGGCGACGTGACGGAAGACGCCGACGGCGAGGACGCCCTTGGGGATGGCGGCGCGCACGCGGCGGGCCTTCGAAGGAAGGAGGTAGCGCGGGGTGTTGGGGACGAAGATCATGCCGACGGCCCAGGCGCCGAGCTTGGCGGCGAGGCGGGCGTCCTGGGGGCGGGTGACGCCGCAGACTTTAATGCGCATGGAGGAACTCCGTCAACGCTGAGCCGGGGTCGGGGCGCTTCATGAAGGAGGTGCCGATGAGGAAGCCTTGGTAGCCCAACGGCGATAACGAATCGAGGTCGCTGCGCGAGCGCAGGCCGGACTCGGCGACGGCGGTTATTTCAGGAAGGCAGACCAACGGAGCTAGACGCCGGGCGACGGCCAGATCGACTTTCAACGTCCTGAGATCCCTGCTGTTCACGCCGATCAGAGCGCCGCCGGCGGCTAGCGCCGCCTCGGCTTCGGCTTCGTCATGGACTTCGATCAGAACGGATAAACCTAAAGATTTAGCGGCGCCGTGCATGGGACCGAGTCGAGGACCCAACAAAGCGGCGATGAGCAGAACGGCGTCCGCGCCGATGGAGCGGGCGACCTCGAACTGGTACTCGTCGATCATGAAGTCCTTCATCAACAACGGAGTGGTCGGGCAGCTGTCGCGGGCCCCGGCCAAAAAAGAATAGTCGCCGCCGAAAAAATACGGCTCGGTGAGCACGGATATCGCCGCGGCTCCGGCTGAAGCATACGCCGCCGCGATCCTCGCGGCTTCGACGGGGGAGGGGTTTTTTCGCAAGACCCCTTCGGAAGGAGAGACGAACTTCACCTCGGCGATGACCCGCGGGCCCGGCGTCGACAGCGCTTTTTTCAACGACAACGGAGGGTGATCGTACAGAGGCTGGGTCCGAAGCCACTCCACCGGACGCTCCGCCTTCTCGCGGGCGACGCGCTCTTTGGTGCGGTCGCCGATCTTCCCGAGAATGCCGAGGTCAGCCATTGACCGTGAGCCGGCGGAGGATGGCGAGCGAGGCGGCCGCCCGTCCCGAGTCGATGGAATCCGCGGCCATCGCCAATCCCTCCTTCCAATCGCGCGCGAGGCCCGCGACCATCAACGCCGCGGCGGCGTTGAGCAGGCACACGTCGCGGGCGGGGCCGGACTCGCCGAAGAGGATCGCGCGGGTGATCCACGCGTTCTTGTCGGCGTCGCCTCCGGCCAGGGCTTTCAGCGGGCGGCGCTTGAGGCCCACGGACTCGGGCGTGATCTCGGACGTCGAGACCTTTCCCCCCTTCAGCCGGGCGACGACGGTCGGCGCCGAGATCGACAGCTCGTCGAGGCCGTCGCGGGAGGACACGACCATCGCATCCTCGCTGCCGAGGGCCTTCAGGGCCTCGGCCAGCGGCTTGACCAGCGCGGGCGAGTACACGCCGAGCAGCTGGCGCTTGGCCCCCGCGGGGTTGGACAGGGGGCCGAGGAGGTTGAAGACGGTGCGCACGCCCAGCTGCTGGCGTACCGGGCGCATGCGCGCGAAGCCCGGGTGGTGGCTCGGGGCGAACAGGAAGCCGACGCCGGCCACGTCCACGCAGTCGGCGGCGAGCTTGGGCGCGACGTTCGTGCGCACGCCCAGGGCCTCGAGGACGTCGGCGGAGCCGGAGCGGCTCGACACCGCGCGATTGCCGTGCTTGGCGACGGCCGCGCCGGCGCCGGCGGCGATGAAGGCGACGGTCGTGGAGATGTTGAAGGTGCCGGAGCCGTCGCCGCCGGTGCCGCAGGTGTCGAGGAGAGGACGGCGCCTGGGCTTGACCTTGACCGCGCGCGCGCGGATCGCCTCGGCGAAGCCGACGAGCTCGGGGACCGTCTCCCCGCGCACGCGCAAGGCGGCGAGGAAGGCGCCGGCCTGCGCGTCGGTGACGCCTTCGCCGATCAGGGCGTTCATGGCCGCGCGCGCCTGGGCGCGGTCAAGCGCCCGGCCGGCCAGAACGATTTTGAGCGTCTCCGCGAATTTATTCACATTTTCCGCCAGCCGACCGTCGTCGACGACAGTCGGCGCCCCTACGGGGATGACTCTAAGCTTTGGGCAGCAGGAGCCGGAAGGTGGAGCCCTTGGGGCTCGTCTCGTACGCCACCGTCCCGCCGTTGCCCTCGAGGTACTTGCGCGCCAGCGCCAGGCCGAGCCCCATGCCCTTGGGCTTGGTGGTCATGAAGGCCTCGAACATGACGTCGGCGATCTTCGGGTCGACGCCCTTGCCCGAGTCGGTCACCGCGATCACGAGGCCGTCCTTGCCGGCCGAGGTCGCGACCTTGACCGTCCCCTTCTCGTCCTGGGCGGCGAAGGCGTTGTCGAGCAGGCGCTTGACGGCGTCGCCGATCGCCTTGCCGTCGAACTTGCCGCTGACGCCCTTGGCCCCGAGCTTGAGGTCGACCTTCCCTCCTTCCGGCGCCGTGTAGCTCTCCACCGCGTCGCCGACGACGGAGTCGAGCGGCACGGTCTCGGCGGCGGGCTCGTACGGGCGCGAGAAGGTGAGCATGTCGCCGATGAGCTTGTCGGCGCGCGCGATCTCGCTCTCGATGATCTTCAGGTGCTTCTCGACCTTCGGATCGAGCTTGGCCTGGCCCAGCTTCGCGCGGACGAAGTACGCGGAGTTGTTGATCACGGCCAGCGGGTTGCGCAGGTCGTGGCCGATGACGGACGCGGCCCGGCGCAGCAGCTCCTGCTCGCCCTTGGTCATCATAGTCGCCTCCTAAGGCGATCGACGCGACTATTTCCTCGCATATGCTCGGTCATAGGCCGGGCTTGGTCATCAGCTCGGGCTTGATCCAGTCGCCGAACTGCTGGTCGGTCACGAGCTTGAGCTTGAGCGCCGCCTCTTTGAGCGTGAGGCCCTCGGCGTGGGCGGTCTTGGCGATCTTGGCCGACGCGTCGTAGCCGATGTGGGTGTTGAGCGCGGTCACGAGCATCAGCGAGCGGCGCATCAGCTCGTCGATGCGCTTCTCGTCGGGCTCGATGCCGACGGCGCAGTGCTCGGTGAAGCCGCGGATGCCGGCCGCGAGGAGCTTCGCCGAGTGGAGGAAGTTGTGGATGATCAAAGGCTTGAACACGTTGAGCTCGAAGTTGCCCGAGGCGCCGCCGATGTTGATCGCCGCGTCGTTGCCGAGCACCTGCGCGGCGATCATCGTGACCGCCTCGCTCTGCGTCGGGTTGACCTTGCCGGGCATGATCGACGAGCCCGGCTCGTTCTCCGGGATGCGCAGCTCGCCCAGGCCCGCGCGCGGGCCGCTCGCCAGCCAGCGCACGTCGTTGGCGATCTTGTTCATCGAGCACGCCAGGGTCTTGAGGGCTCCGTGCGCGAAGACGAGCGCGTCGTGCCCCGCCAGCGCCTCGAACTTGTTGGGGGCGGGCTTGAAGGGGAGTTTGGTCAGCTTGGCGATGTGATCCGCGGCCTTTTTATCGAAGTCGGGGTGGGTGTTGAGGCCCGTGCCGACGGCGGTGCCGCCGATGGCGAGCTCGTACAAGCCCGGCAAGACGATCTCGATGCGCTGCAGGTCCGCGTCGAGCATCGCCGCCCAGCCGCCGATCTCCTGGCCGAGGGTCAGGGGCACCGCGTCCATCAGATGGGTGCGGCCGATCTTGACGATCTTGTCGAACTGCTTGGATTTCTTCTTGAGGACGTCGCGCAGGCCTTTGACGGCGGGCACGAGCTCGTGCACGAGCGTCTCGGCGGCGGCGATGTGCATCGCCGTCGGGAAGGTGTCGTTGGACGACTGGGACTTGTTGACGTCGTCGTTGGGGTGGATCGGCTTCTTGCTTCCCATGACGCCCTTGGCCATCTCGATGGCGCGGTTGGAGATGACCTCGTTGGCGTTCATGTTCGACTGCGTGCCCGAGCCGGTCTGCCAGACCACGAGCGGGAAGTGCGCGTCGAGCGTGCCGGCGATGACCTCGTCGGCGGCGGCCAGGATCAGCTTCTCCTTGTCCTTGGGCAGCAGGCCCAACTCGGCGTTGGCGGACGCGGCGGCTCTCTTCAGCACGCCCATCGCGCGGATCATCTCGCGGGTCAAGGTGTCGCGGCCGGCGCCGGCCTGGAAATGATGAAGGGAGCGCTCGGTCTGCGCTCCCCAGTAGCGGTCCTCGGCGACGGGGATCTCCCCCATCGTGTCCTTCTCGATCCTGGTTTTCGGGGTCATGCCCCGATGATACTAAAACTTGCCGCGCAAGGATTCGGCGGCGGAGTAGCCGATGTGGAGCTGGCCGCCCTTGTCTACGATGTTCCCGTTGCCGTCGGGGCCCAAGGTCTTCAGGGTGTCGATGCCCTTCATCTTCCCCGTCGTGAAATAGGACTTCCAGGCGTCGTAGACCTCGTAGCCCGCGTACACGACCGGGTTGCCGCCGATGTTGGCGTAGGCGCCGCCCATGCCGGCCACGCGCGCGCCCCATCCGTGAAGGCCGATGAAGGCGCCCGCGTAGCGGTAGTAGTTCTTGCCGTCCGCGAGCTTGTCCATGTCGGCGACCTTGGCGATGTATTCCGCCCGGCGGGCGCAGAACAGCTCGGCCAGGCTGCCGAAGGCCAAGGTCAGGTTGCCGTCGGTCGCGACGAGGGCCTCGTAGATGACGTCCACCTGGAGAATGGGGCCCGCCGTCCCGTCGATCTTGTCGCGGAGCTTCGCGGTCTGGGCGCGGTTCGGGTTGAAGCTCGCGTCGCCGGTGCGCAGGAAGAAGCCGACCGAGGCGAAGGTCTGGTCGTCCTTGGTCGTCACCTTGCCCCCTCGCAGGTATTGGTAGGCCTTCACGGCGAGTTCGGTGTCGGAGGCGAGCTTCGTGTCGTCGTCCGCCGCGCCGCCGAACCGGCGGGAGTCGTTGACCGTGGCCAGGTACGCCGCGATGTCCGAGGCCGGCCGGGGCCCTTTCGCGGTCTGCGCGAGGGCGGGAGCGGACGCCAGCAGGAAGGCCAGGCCGAGGGGCGCGAAAAGCGGGGCCATACCCGAAGTATAGCCCCGCTTTTTAGCCCGTCAAGGCTTATTTCCCGGCGGTTTTGGTGTCAGGCATTCCACTATTTTCACTTTTTCCAGATCGAACAAGCGGAAAAGTGAAAATAGTGGAATGCCTGACACCTTTATCAGTCGCCGAGGACGGATTCGGGCCGCAGGAAGTGGCAGGTGTAGCCGTCCGGCCGCTTCTGCAGGTAGTCCTGGTGGTCCTCTTCGGCCTTCCAGTACTGGTCGGCCTTGGTCACCTCGGTGACGATGGACGCGCCCCATTTCCCTTTCTTATTCAAGCGGTCGATGAAGACCTCGGCCGTCTTCCGTTGGGCGTCGGTGTGGTAGAAGATCGCGGAGCGGTAGGACGAGCCGCGGTCGTTGCCCTGGCGGTCCTTCGTCGTCGGGTCGTGCATGCGGAAGTACCAGCGCAGAAGCTGCTCGAAGGGGAGCTTGGCCGGGTCGTAGACGACGCGCACGGCCTCGGCGTGGCCCTCGTGGTTGCGGTAGGTCGCGTTCTTGACCTGACCGCCGGCGTAGCCGACGTCGGTGGACAGCACGCCGGGAATCTTGCGCAGGATGTGCTGCATGCCCCAGAAGCAGCCGCCCGCCAGCTCGACCGTCTCGGTCTTGGCGGGAGCGGCCTTGGCCTGCGCCTTGCGCGCGACCTCCACCTTGTTGAACAGGGGCAGGTAGCGGCCGTAGCCCTCGGCCTCGAGCTTGGCGACCGGGATGAAGCGCAGGGACGCCGAGTTGATGCAGAAGCGCAGGCCGCCCTTGTCCTTGGGGCCGTCGTCGAAGACGTGGCCCAGGTGGCTGTCGCCGTGCTTGGAGCGCACCTCGGTGCGGACCATGCCGAACTCCCGGTCCTTCCTCTCGACGACGTTCTCCGGCTCGATCGGCTTGGTGAAGCTGGGCCAGCCCGTGCCGGAGTCGAACTTGTCCGTGGAGGAGAACAAGGGCTCGCCGCTGGCGATGTCCACGTAGAGGCCGGCCTCGTGGTTGTTCCAGTAGGCGTTCTGGAAGGGCGGCTCGGTGGCCGCGTTGCACACCACGGCGAACTGCTCCGGGGTGAGCGTTTTCTTGAGCTCTTCCTTGGAAGGCTTCGAGTAGGTCATTTTCCTCTCCTTCTTATGGGGGGCCGGCGCGGCGTGAACGGTAGCCGACGAGAACAGCATCACGGCGACGAGGCTTGTCATCATTCGGTTCATCATATCACTCATGAGTGAAGGCCGGCCCGCCTGGATTACAGCCCGGGGCGAAATGATAGGATGAAAAAATGGGAAATGGAACGGTCGGTTTCGGAGCGGCGTTTCTGGGCGGCCTGGTGTCCTTCCTCTCCCCGTGCGTCCTTCCCCTCGTGCCGGGCTACATCTCGTTCATGTCCGGCCTGACGCTCGAGGAGCTGTCGGCGGGAGGCGACGACGATACCCGCCTGCGCCACGCGGGCTGGGAGTCGTTGTGCTTCGTCGCCGGCTTCTCGCTGATCTTCACCTTGCTCGGCGCGACCGCGACCACGGTCGGTCGCGTGCTGGCCGAGCAGGCCCCGGTCGTCAGCAAGGTCGCCGGCGCGGTCGTCATCCTGTTCGGCCTGCACCTGACCGGGCTGCTGCCGATCAAGTGGCTGTACTACCAGAAGCGCGCGGACACCTCGGCGTTCAAGGCCGGCTACGTGGGCTCCTTCTTCATGGGCCTGGCCTTCGCCTTCGGCTGGACCCCGTGCATCGGGCCGATTCTGTCGGGCATACTCGCGATCGCCGCGACGCGCGAGACCGTCGGCCAGGGCATGACCTTGCTGCTCGTGTACTCCCTGGGCCTCGGCATCCCGTTCGTGCTCACCGGCTTCGCCGTCACGCGCTTCATGCGCTTCTTCACGCGCTACAAGAAGCACATCCGCGCGGGGGAGATCGCCGCCGGAGTCCTGCTCATCGCCATCGGCCTGCTGATCTTCCTCGACAAGCTCTCGATGCTCAACCGCTTCACCCCGAAATTCCTGGATCGGTTCCTGATGTGATGAAGGATATCGCGCGCTGGACCGTCGTCGCGGCCGCCGCCCTCTTCTGGGCGTGCACGCCGTCCGCGCCCGCGGGCGCCCCCGAAGCCGCCGCCGCGCTGGCCGGCAAGACGCTCGACGGGAACACGGTCTCGCTGGCCGATCACAAGGGCAAGGTCGTGCTCGTGGACTTCTGGGCCACCTGGTGCGACCCGTGCAAGGCGGAGATCCCGGAGCTCGTGAAGCTGCAGGAGACCCTCGGCCCCAAGGGCTTCGTCATCCTCGGCGTGTCGATGGACGATGAGACGGAGGCCGTCGCGCCCTTCGCCAAGCGCGCCAAGATCAACTACCCCGTCCTCCTCAACGGCGGCGAGACCGCCCCGAAAGGCTGGGTCGTGCCGGGTCTGCCCACCGCCTACCTCATCGGCCGCGACGGCAAGGTCCTCTCGCGGAAGTTCGGCTCCAAGTCGATCGACAAGCTCGGCGCCGAAGTCGAAGCCGCCCTCGCGAAGTAGTAGGATAATCGCATGAGCGCCCTCACGGTCAGCGTCGTCGTCCCCGCGTACAACGAGGCCGAGGCCATCGGCCCGGTGATGGCCGACCTGCACGCCGAGCTCAAGAAGCGCGGCCTCGAGTTCGAGATCCTCGTCGTCGACGACGGCTCCGCCGACGGGACCGCGAAGGCCGTCAACCCCGCGCACGCCCGCGTCATCTCGCACCCGACGAACGGCGGCTACGGCCGCGCCCTGCTGACCGGCATCCAGGCCGCCCGGCACGAGTGGGTGCTGATGATCGACGCGGACGGCTCCTACCCCCCTTCCGAGATCCTGAAGCTGCTCGACTACGCGCCCGACTTCGACCTCGTCATCGGCGCGCGCGAAGGAGCCCATTTCTGGGGCACGCCGACGAAGGCGTTCCTGCGCTGGGTGTACCTGAGGCTCGCGAACTTCGTCTCCGGAGAGCAGGTGCCGGACGCGAACTCCGGGCTGAGGCTCGTGCGCAAGTCCCTCGTCGACCAGCAGGCGCTGGTCCGCTGCCTCGGCTATTCGTTCACGACGACGATGACCCTCTCCTTCCTGATGCAGGGCCGCTTCGTGAAGTACATGCCCATCGAGTTCCGCGCCCGCTCCGGCGGCCACTCGAAGGTGAAGCCCTTCCGCGACATCCTGCGCACGCTCCAGCTCATGACCCAGGTCATGATCATCTACAACCCGCTCAAGCTGTTCGTGACCCTCGCCCTGCTCCTCGCGCTGAAGGCGGTCGTCCTGTTCGCCCTGGCCGTGAACCTCGGCGCGCCTCTCCTCGTCCTCTGCTCGGCGGTCGCCTCCTTCGGCGCGCTGTTCGCCTTCACGGCCGGCTGCGTGCTCGACTCGATGCGCATGCACGGGCAGTGGCGCCCGTAGCGGAGCGCGGATGAACATCGTCGTCGGCTCGGGTCCCTCCGGAGTCGCCGCGGCCTCGGCTCTGCTCGACGCGGGCAAGCCGGTCCTGATGCTCGACATCGGCCGCGAGCTCGAACCCGAAAGGTGTCAGTCCTCCCGGTATTTTCAGTATTCCGGACATGCGGAGGCCGGAGACGACCCCGCGCGAAAGCTCGTCTTCGGCTCGTCTTACCCCTACATGACGGACCGGGAGGCGGGCCTGATCCAAAAGGGCACGAAATGCCTCGCCTCCGGCGGCAAGGGCGGCCTGTCGGCCGTCTGGGGAGCGTCGGTCCTGCCTTTTCCGGACGGCGAAATCGCGGACTGGCCTTTCCCGGCGGCCGCGCTCCATGATCATTATAAGAAAGCCGCCGCGATCCTGGGAATAGCCGGAGCCGCCGACGGCCTGGCCGAACGATTCCCGTACTACGCCCCGCCGCTTCCCCCGCTGAACCCGTCCTTGCAGGCCCAGTCCGTCCTCGCCCGGTTCTCGTCGAACGCCAAGGCTCTCCAGGGCTCCGGCTTCGCGTTCGGACGCGCCCGTCACGCGGTGAACGCCTCGGCCTGCCGATACGACGGGACCTGCCTGTCCGGCTGCGAGCGCGACGCGATCTGGAGCGCGGCCCGCGTCGTCGAGGCGTTGAAGAAGCGTCCGGGGTTCGAGTATCGCGGCGGCGTGCGGGTCCTGTCGATCGAGGATCGCCCCGACGGCCTCCGCCTGCATGCCGCGCGTGAAGGCGCGTCGCGGACGGTCTACGACGGCGAGAAGGCGTTCCTCGCCTGCGGCCCGCTGGCCACGACGCGCTTGGTGTGCGGGTCATTCGGCGCTCCGGCAGAGGGCCTTCCTTTGCTGTCGCAGCCCTACTTCGTGCTGCCTCTTCTTCTCGACCGCGGCGTTCCCGGCGCCCCCGAGGAACGCCTCCACACCTTGGCCCAGGTCTATCTGGAGCTCGAGGATAAGGAGGTCTCGACGCATCCGGTCCATCTTCAGGTCTACGGCCACAACGAGGTCATCGCCGAGCGCCTCGAGAGCGCCGCGGCTTGGGCCGGCCCCCTCTCCGGCGCCGTCGTGAGGCATTTCGCGCCGCGTCTGCTCGCCATCCAGGGCTACCTGCACTCCGACGAAGGCATCCCGGTCAGGATCACCGCCGAGGGCCGCGGAGAGGACTGCCGCCTCACCGTGAAGGCCGCAGACGCCTCGGCGACGAAGGCCGCCGTCCGGCGCGTGGCCGCCAAGATCGCCCGCCATTCCGCCGATCTGGGCTTCACTCCCCTGTCTTTCCTGCGAAAGGTCGGCCTTCCCGGCGAAGGAAACCACGCCGGCGGCTCGTTCCCGATGAAGAAGACGCCCGGAGCGTGGCAGACGGACTCCGCGGGACGCCTTCACGGCCACGAGCGGATCCACCTCGTCGACTCCTCGGTCCTTCCCTCGATCCCCGCGGCGACCTTCACCTACGCGGTGATGGCCAACGCGTGCCGCATCGCCTCCGAAGCCGCATAGCGGACTGTTTCCGGAAACAGTCGCCCGACGGAAAGCGCGGAAATTGGTACAATCGCGATCATGTCTCCCGTCGAGGCCATGCCCGATACGCCGGTGATGCGGCAGTACCAGGAGATCAAGGCCCGCCACCCCCAAAGCATCCTCTTCTTCCGTCTCGGCGACTTCTACGAGATGTTCGGGCTCGACGCCCAGGAAGCCTCCGCGATCCTCGGCCTCGTCCTGACCCAGCGCCAGGGCTTCCCGATGTGCGGCGTGCCCTTCCACAACGCCCAGAACTACATCGCCCGTCTCCTGCGCGCGGGCAGGAAGGTCGCGATCGCCGAGCAGCTCGAGGCTCCCGGCAAGGAGAAGAAGCTGGTCGCCCGCGACGTCGTGCGCGTGGTCACCCCCGGCACGGTCGTCGAGGACGAGCTCCTCGATCCCACCGCGTCCAATTTCCTGATCGCCATCGAGAACGACCTCGTCGGCTGGGGCGCGGCGTGCCTCGACGTCTCCACCGGCGAATCCTGGGCGACGCAGACCCTCAACGACCGCGACCACCGGAAGCTCTACGACCTGCTCGCCCGCGTGCGCCCCGCCGAGGTCATCGCCTCCGGCGAAGCGGCGTCGGCGCTGTGGCTGCGCTCGATCCTGCCGCCGAAGGCCTGCCTGACCGTGCGCGAGAGCGTGAAGGGCGCGGCTCAACCCGCGTGGGCGGCCGGCTCCGCCTGGCGCAACCACCACCTCGCTCTCAACGCCGCCCTGGCCGCGCGGCAGTACGTCGACGAGGCCAAGTTCCGCCTGCGCGAGCTGCCCGAGCCCGCCTACCGCGAGACCGGCGCGATGATGCAGCTCGACGAGACGGCGATCCGCACCCTCGAGCTCATCGAGTCGGCGAGCGGCGAGAAGCGCCACACTTTGTGGGGCCTGCTCGACCAGTGCCGCACCCCGATGGGCAGCCGCAAGCTCAAGACCTGGCTGCTGCACCCGTCGACCGACCTGCGCGAGATCGAGCACCGGCAGAACTGCGTCGAGGATCTTCTCGATAAGCCGGAAGCGCGGCAGTCATTGGGCAAGATCCTGCAGGAGGTCGCCGACCTCCCCCGCGTGACGAGCCGCATGGCCACGCGCGCCGCGAGCCCCCGGGACCTCGGCGCGCTGCGCCGCTCGCTGGCGCGTCTGCCCGCCCTCGAGGCCTGGCTCGCCGACACCGCGTTCTCCTCCGGCCTCGCCGACCTCGCTTCGGACCTGCGCGAGACGGCCAAGTCGCTCGAGGCGCTCGGCGCGAAGCTCGTCGCGGCCCTGGTCGACGACCCGCCGCTGAAGCTCTCCGACGGCGGCCTCTTCCGGCCGGGGTACCACGAGGAGCTCGACGAGCTGCGCCGCCTGAAGACGGACTCCGACCAGGTCCTGGCGGAGCTCGAGGAGCGCGAGCGCAAGGCGACCGGCATCTCCAGCCTCAAGGCCGGCTACAACTCGGTGTTCGGCTACTACATCGAGATCAGCAAGGCTCAGAGCGCCAAGGCTCCCTCCACTTATACGCGCAAGCAGACCTTGACCAACGCCGAGCGCTACATCACGCCCGAGCTCAAGGAGCTCGAGACGAAGATCCTGTCGGCGGAAGAGAAGATGCTGCGGCTCGAGGCGCGCCTGTTCGCCGAGCTGCGCGACGAGGCCATCGGCTTCCACGCCCCGTTGCTGCGCCTGTCCGAGCTGCTCAGCGAGCTCGACGGCTTCCAGTCGCTCGCCTCCGTCGCCGCGATGCACGACTTCGTCAAGCCGAAGGTCGACTTTTCCCATGACCTCGACATCGCGGAAGGCCGCCACCCCGTCCTGGCCGCGCTCCTGCCCTCCGGCACCTTCGTCGCCAACTCGCTGACGCTCAACGCGCGCGACCCGCAGATCCTGATCCTGACCGGACCCAACATGGCCGGCAAGTCCACCTACCTGCGCCAGAACGCGCTGATCGCGCTCCTCGCCCAGATCGGCTCCTTCGTCCCCGCGAAGTCCGCGCGCGTCGGCGTGGTCGACAAGATCCTGACGCGCATCGGCGCGCAGGACGCCCTCGCGCAGGGCGACTCGACCTTCATGGTCGAGATGAAGGAGACGTCGCACATCCTGCGCTCGGCGACGCCGCGCTCCCTCGTCGTCCTCGACGAGGTCGGCCGCGGCACCTCGACCTTCGACGGCATCTCGATCGCGTGGGCCGTCCTCGAGCACCTCCACTCCTCTTATGAGACGCGGCCCGGGGAAGGGCCGCGCGGGCCGCGCACTTTGTTCGCCACCCACTACTTCGAGCTCACCGAGCTGGCCAAGTCCCTGCCCGGCGTCGTCAACGGCAACGTCGAGGTCAAGGAGTGGTCCAGCGCCGAGGGCGGCACCGAGGTCGTGTTCCTCCACAAGATCGGCGCGGGCCCGGCGGACCGGTCGTACGGCATCCATGTGGCGGCCCTGGCCGGCCTGCCGGCTCAGCTCATCTCGCGGGCCCAGAAGATATTGTCGGGTCTCGAGAACGAGTCCGGCTCCGGCCGTCTCAGCAGCCGCGTCGTGCGCGAGGAGATGACGACCCCGCCTGAGCTGCCCTTATTCGAGGAAAACCCTGTTTTGAGGACGCTCAAGCTCATCAACCCGGAGACCATGACGCCGATCGAGGCGCTGCAGGCTCTGAACGCGTTGAAGAAACAACTGTAATGCCCATCATCCAACGCCTCCCCGAAGAGGTCTTCTCCCGCATCGCCGCCGGCGAGGTGGTCGAGAGACCGGCTTCCCTGCTCAAGGAACTGATCGAGAACTCGTTGGACGCCCAGGCGACGAGCATCGATGTCGAGGTGTTCGGGGCCGGGAAAACGTCATTGCGCGTGTCCGACAACGGCGTGGGCATGGACGCCGAGGACGTGAAGATCTGCCTCGAGCGCCACGCGACGAGCAAAATATCGGCGTTTGAAGATTTAGATCGATTACTTACCTTCGGCTTTCGCGGCGAGGCCCTGTACGCCATCGCGGCGGTCTCCAAGGTCACCGTCACGAGCGCCCAGAAGGACTCCAAGACCGGCTGGCGCGTGACGAGCGAGGGCGGCAAGATCACCAACGGCCCCGCCCCCGTCGTCCCGGGCACGACCGTCTTCGTCAAGAGCCTCTTCTACAACACGCCCGCGCGCCTCGAGTTCCTCAAGTCCGACGGCTCCGAGCGCTCGCGCCTGGCCGCGGTGATCGAGGAGGCCGCGCTGGCCAACCCGTCGGTGCGCTTCACCTATAAGTCCGAGGGCCGCCAGGTCCTGCGCTTCGAGCCCGAGGATTCGGGGGACTTCTTCACCGATTTCGACCTGCGCGCCGCGGCCGTGCTCGGCGACGACCTCGCGGGCGGCCTGCTGCCCATCGACGTCGAGCGTCCCGGCGTGCGCGTGCGCATGCTCGTCTCCCCGTTCGACAAGATGCCGTCCTCGCGCAGCTTCCAGTACTTCTTCGTCAACAAGCGCCCCGTGTCCTCGAAGATCCTGAACACGGCCCTGTACAAGGCCTACGGCGAGCACCGCCCCGCGGGCAAGCAGCCGGTGTGCGTGGCCCTGCTCGAGCTCAACCCCGACGCCTTCGACGCGAACGTCCACCCCGGCAAGCGCGAGGTCCGCTTCAAGAAGGACGGCGAGCTGTTCGAGATCGTCTCCGGCCTCGTCGCCTCCGCGCTCGCCAAGGCCAAAGCCGCGGCTCCCATCACCCTCGAAGTGGCGGCGACGAGTCAGGTCGTCGCCGACGCCCCGTCGCCGGTGGATTCGGCGGTGAAGTCGTCGGATGCTGCGCCGAATCCTGACGGTTATTATCTCGGCGGTCGAGGCTTCATCCCCGAGGACTTCAAGCAGCTCAAGCTCAGCTCCGCCGTCGCGATGGGCGCCCCGGAAGGCGCGCCCGTCTGGTACACCCCCCCTTTCCGCTACGTGGGCCAGATCGAGCGCAGCTACATGGTCTTCGAGGCCAACGGCGGCCTCTTCATCCTCGACCAGCACGCCGCCGCCGAGCGCGTGCTGTACGAGAAGCTGCTGGGCGAGATCGAGGCCGGCGGCGCCAAGTCCCAGAAGCTGATGATCCCGATCCCGGTCGACCTTCCGGCGTCCGCCGTGAGGGCCGTTCTGGAAAAAGCCGACCGGCTGCATAAGATCGGCTTCGAGGTCGCGCCTTTCGGCAAGAACGGGCTGCACGTGACGGCGGTGCCGGCGCTCTTCTATCAAGCCGAAGACGTCAAGAAGCTGATCCACCGCGTCATCGACGCCCTCTCCGACCCCGTCGCCGAAGCCGAACGGCTGAAGCACGACGTCACCGCGACGATCGCGTGCAAGGCCGCCGTAAAGTCGCACGACCGCCTGGGCGAGGAGGAGGCCTACAAGCTCCTCGACGCGCTGCGCGACTGCAAGGACGGCTCGGCCTGCCCGCACGGGCGCCGCGCGATGCTGTCGCTCAACCGCGACGAGCTCGCGCGCCGCTTCCAGCGCCCCGGAGCCGTGCCTCTCGCGTGACGGTCGAGCGCCCGCATCCGGCGGGATAGCGCCATGATGCCCGACCTCGACCGGATCTACGACCGGGCCTTCTTCGGGGAGTGGGGCCCGGGCCACGAGAAGTACGTCCGCTCGGCCGAGGTCATCGCCGGCGTCCTGCACGAGCGCCTGCGGCCGAAGCGCCTCGTCGACCTCGGGGCCGGCTGCGGGGTCTACAGCCACCTGTTCGCCAAAAGAGGGGTGGAGGTCCTCGCCATCGACGGCGTCGTCCCGCCTCCCGAGCTCTCCTACCCGGTCCCGTTCCACGTCCGCGACCTCACCGCGCCGTTCGAGAACGTCTGGGGGAAGTTCGACCTCGCGCTGTGCCTCGAGGTCGCCGAGCACATCCCGGAGCCCTTGTCGGACGCGTTCCTGGACAACCTCCTGGGCTTCAGCGACCGGCTCGTCCTGTCGGCGGCCCAGCCCAACCAGGGCGGACACCACCACGTCAACGAGCAGCCCAAGCGCTACTGGGTCTCCAGGCTCGTCGCGAAGGGATTCTCTTATAACCGCCGCGAGACCGGCCGGATCCTGACCGCTCTGACCGCCGCGCGCCCGCCCTACATGTGGATGGCCGAGCAGATCAGCGTGTACGACCGCGGCCCGGCCTCGCCCGGAGCGAAGGACCGCCTGCCGTTCTCCGTTCCACCCCCGGCCCGATGATCGAGCGCGCGAAGGCCTTCTACCGCGACCACGAGCCGGCCTGCACCGCGGGCTTCTTCGCCGCGGGCTTCCTGTTCGACACGCTCGCGGTCGGGCGCATCGACAAGCTCCACAACATCATCCATCAGGCCGTCTATCTCTCGCTGTGCGCCCTGTTCACGAGCCTCGAGCTGCGCGAGCGCCACGGCGGCTTCGTCCCGCCCGAGCGCCTCAAGACCGCGTGGCGCTATCACGCGGGCGCGACGCACTTCATGCTCGGGACCTTGCTCAACATCTACACGCTGTTCTACTTCAAGAGCGCCTCGATGGGCGCTTCTCTCATATTCCTGGGCATCCTCGCCGCCCTGCTCGCGGTCAACGAGCTCAAGCCGTTCGAGAGCTCGGGTACCTTGCTGCGCACGACCTTGTTCAGCCTGTGCCTCGTCTCCTACTTCACCTATCTGGTCCCGACTTTGATGGGCCGCATCGGCGCGCTGCCCTTCCTCGGCTCCCTCGCCGCGGCGGCGGCCTGCGTCGTCGTCCTGTCGTGGAGGCTCCAAGCCCGCCTGCCCGATCATGAGCGGGAGGTCCGCCGGCACGTGGTCTATCCCTTCGCCGCGGTCGCCGCCCTGTTCGCCGTCCTGTATTTCGCCAAGGTCATCCCGCCGGTGCCGCTGTCGCTCTCCGAGATCGGCGTCTACCACGAGGTGCGCCGCGACGGCGGCCGCTTTGCCCTGACCTCGACGCGGCCGCGCTGGAAGTTCTGGCAGCGCGGCGACCAGGACTTCCTCGCACGCCCGGGCGACGCGATCTACTGCTGGATCAGCGTGTTCTCCCCGACGAACTTCCGCGAGCGCCTCGAGGTCCACTGGCGGTTCCGCGAGCCCGGCGGCTGGGGCGAGCCCGAGGTCATCCCCCTGCCGATCACCGGCGGGCGCGACGAGGGCTGGCGCGGGTTCACGGCCAAGGCGAAGCACAAGCCCGGGCGCTGGCGGGTCGAGGTCGTGACCTCGGACGGGCGCGAGCTCGGGCGCATTCATCTGAACGTTACGCCGGACACGTCAGTTTTACCCCGCCGAACGCGTATCATCTGGAGGTGAGGTTGAACATGAAGAATACCGGACTGATGATCGTGCTCGTCCTTCTCGCCGCGGGCGCCGCCGTCGGCCTGTTCGGCGCGCGCTCCTTCCTCAAAGCCCCTCCCCCTCCGCCCGGGATCTCCTCGGCGCCGGGCGAGGCTCCGCCCGCCTTGCCCGCGAGCCTTCCCGCGCTGGGCAAGAGCGACGACTTCGTGCGCCTGCGCGCCTCCTCCCTGTCCTCCGCGCCGGCCTTCGTCGAGTGGCTCAAGCAGGAGTCCCTGATCCCGCGCCTGGCCGCCGCGACGAGCATGATCGCCAACGGCAAGTTCCCGCGCGAGACCTTCGCGGCGTTCGCCCCGCGCGGCCGCTTCGCCGTCCTCAAGAAGGGCGGCAAGGTCTTCGTCGATCCCGCCGGCTACGCGCGCTACGACGCCTTCGCCGCCATGGTCTCGGCGGTGGACGCGGGCGCGGCCGCCAAGCTGTTCGAGGAGCTGGAGCCGCTGTTCGACGCGGCCCATCGCGAGCTCGGAGAGAAGACGGCGGGCGCGCGCGCGACCTTGCTCGCCGCGGCGGCCGAACTCCTGGAGACGCCGCCGCTCGAGGACGGCGTCCTTCTCAAGGAAGGGAAGAAAGGCATCGGCTGGATCTACGCCGACGAGGAGCTGGAAAACCGGAGCCCGGCGCAGAAGCAGCTGATGCGCATGGGCCCGAAAAATCAGGCCGCGGTGCAGGCGAAGCTTCGCGCCGTGACCTTGGCTCTGGGCGGTTCCGCCGGGCGCTGATCCGTTCTTACTTGGCCCAGTCGACGGGGATCACGAACACGTTCTTGACGACGGTGGAGCCGCCGCCGTTGGGGACGGTCACCTTGTCGATGCCGACGCCCTTGTAGAACACCTTGTGGTGGCCCCAGACGCCGAGGTTCACGCCTTCGCCGTCGCGGCGCAGGATCAAGGCCGTCGCGCCATCGTCGCCGCCGGCGTTCGTCACCGCGGTGACGGTGAACGTCCCGTCCGCGCTCGTGTAAGTGCGGTTTTCCTGCCCCTCGCCGTCGACGGAGCAGCCCGCGTACTTCAGGTCGGCGGTGCGCGCCGCGTCGGGGACGGTGTAGTCGCTGAGCCACAGGCCGAAAGTGATCTTCTCCCAGGCCGAGGTCATCTCGTTGCGCCGGCAGGCGGCGGTTTGGGCCGAGGCGGGGACGGACAGGACGGCGGCGAGCAGGGCGGCGATGATCATGAACGGATACCTCCGGGTCGAGACGACCTTGTGATTATTATAACCCGAATCGGGCTCGCCGCATGAGCCGAAAGGCCCTGACCACTTAGGTTGCTAGTGTGACGACCGAGTCGACTAGTCTTTGATCGAGGATTTTTTCTCGAGCCAGACGCCGAGGATCGCGTGGGTGCGCTTGGCGATGCCGAGCTCGTTCTCGTAGTCCTCGAGGAACTTCACGAACGCCTTGTTCTCCTCGGGCGTGTGGGAGCCCTTGGTGTAGGCGCGGTAGTAGGCCTGGCCGCTCTCGAAGTACTCGACGCGCACGGCCAGGTCGCGGGCGACCTCGCCGGCGGTGTCGAGCGTGCCCGTCGGCCGCGCGGGCACGGCGGGCGGCAGGAGCGGGGCGGGCTTCGTCTCGACGGGCTTCGCGGGCTCGGCCGCGACGGTCGGGGTGGAAGGGACGACGGAGCTGCCCGGCATCCCCGGAAGCTCGGCGGCGCGCGCGAACGAGGCGGTCAGCAGGAGAAGGATGGTCGTGATCATGCACGAATCCTACCATTCGCGCGACGACGGCGGCCATCACTTGACGGGAACGCGGAAACACTTTTCACCCGGGAATTTTTTACCGTGAGTGGGTCTTGACGCCCGGGCTTTCGGGGCTATACTCATCGCATACCCGCTCCGAAACCGGTGTGCAGTCGGTGCCGCGAAGTGGACGCCGAGTTGAGGCCGAGGCCGTAACCGGCGATGAAGTGAGTGGCAGTCGGAGCGCAGTCGCAAGCCGTAGTATCGGGCGCGTCGTCGCGGGAGTTCCCGTCGAGACGCGAGGGTGCGCCCGGCGTTACGGGTTCGGGGCGGGTTCTGTGAGGCGCCGAGGCGGTCCCCTAGTGGACGCCGGTCTCGGCGCCTCCTATTTTTCGCCCTGCGGCGCCGCGGGAGCGGCCGGCTCCAGGATCCCGGTCAGCGCCTTCAGGATCTTCCACCGGTACTCGGCGAACCCCGTGCGCAGGTCCTTGGCCGTGATCTCGTAAGGGATGTCGGGCGTCACGCCCAGGTTCTCGATCGGCCGGCCGTCGGGGCGCTCGGCCAGGCTTCCGGTCGCCGAGAGATGGTCGATGCCGAACTGGTCGACGGCGTAGGCGTTGACGATGCCGCCCGCGCCCGCGGTGCGCACGCCGAGGATGGTGGCGCGCTTGTTGTCCTGCATGATCGCGGGGAAGAAGTCCCCGCCGGAGAAGTCCAAGGCGTTGGTCAGCAGGAGGATGGGCTTGGTGTAGCGCTCCTCCGCCTTCGGCGCGGGGTCGATGTCGGCGACGCCCTTCACGTGGACGAGGTCGGTGAGGCGCCGGCCCGCGTTGAACGTCTTGAGGATGAACTGCGCGGACTGGACCATCAGCGACATGAACTTGCCGTCGACGGGGTAGCCCCCGGCGTTCGGCGGCTCCTCCTCCTCGCCCGCCTTGACCTTCTTCTTCTTCGCCTTCAGCTTGGCGGCTCCGCCCTGCTGCTGGCGCATGAGCTGCAGCAGGAAGTCCGCCGACTCGTGCGCGTCGGACTCGCCGATGAGGAGGCGGTGGCGCGGCGTGACCAGCGGCTTGTCCGTCAGGTGCGAGGCGAGGGCGTAGAGGTAGAAGACGCTGCCGCCGGGGTTGCTCACCTGGTCGATGACCAGCGCGTCGGTCTCGGCCTGGAACTTGGCGATGATCTTGGCGAACTCGCGGACCTCGGCGTAGGCCCCGTCGTAGGCGGCGATGCGGATGTAGCCCTTCTTCTTGCCGTCCTTGGTCTCGAAGATGTACGCGTCGAAGTGGCTGTCGTCGTCGCTGCGCCAGAGGACCTTCCCGAGGCGGGGCACGAAGCTCTTGCGGGCGCCGATCATGAACGGGTTGTCGGCGGCCTCGGAGGCCATGTTCTTGAAGAGCTCGACGAGGGGATGGACCGCGGCGACGATGGCCTTGCCCACGGAGTTGAAGAAGCCGGCGCGGACGGCGCCGGCGGAGCCGCCGGCGAAGCCTTCGGGCTCGAGCAGGCCGGCGTTGCGCAGCGGCACGTCCTGGGCGATGAGCTCGGGAGTGTAGTCCCACGGCATCACGACCTTATAGAACTGGCCCTTGCTGCGGATGACGATCTCCGCGCCGCCCTGGGGGATGTCGTTGTCGCCGCGCGCGCGCCGGCGGTTCGTGAGGAACATCTCGGCCATGCGCATGTCCGTCTCCGCCGTGTTGCCCGTCATGCGGCCGGCGATCTCCTTGACGGCCTCGGCGGTCGGCTTGCCGGCGAAAGCCACGACCTCGTCGCCCATCTTGAACGGGAAGGCCTCGAGCGGGAGCTTCTCGCGGTCGATGTAGGTGAGATAGTAGCGGCCCTCGGCGCCGGCGACCGAGAAGGGGAGCTTGGAGCTCTCGGTGGAGTGGAAGGAGATGCTCACGTGGTAGTCGCGCATCGACGCCACCAGCTTCGCCAGGAGGTCCTGGAACTGGCGGGTCGTGATCTCCGGGTTCGCCAGGACGGCGGCCTTGGCCGCGTCGTACTCGCGCTTCAGGTCGAGCTGGAAGCGGTCCTTCTTCATGTCGAGGGGCGCGTACTGCTCGGCGAAGATCGATGCCACCTGGTACAGCGAGGCGAGCATCCGCCGCTGCGTCTGCGTGGCGGAGGCGGGAGCCGGGGCCGGAGAGAAGGAGGGGCGCAGGCCGCTGGAGCGGAAGGCGCGCCCGCCGGAGCCGCGCATATCCGCGGGGGAGAGGCTTCGGACGTCGGCGCCGGAGGCCTTGGAGCCGTCGAAGATGCGGCCGACGTCGACGACCTCGACGGCGGAGACCCGGGAGGAGGACTCGCCGGCGATGCGGGAGAGGGCGCCGAGCGGCGTCGGGCTCGCGGCTTCCGCGGCCTTGACGGACGCGTTCGCCGGCGTCGCGGCGAGCGCGCGGGCGGCGACGGGAGCGGCCGCGGGCCTCGCGGCGGCCGGCGCGGCCGGGGCGGCGGACACGGCGGACGGCGCCGAGGGAACGGCGAGCGCGGAG